>NZ_BAABOB010000002.1:0-295155 GCF_054785155.1 Streptococcus parasalivarius | reverse complement strand
TAGTTACGACGTCTAGCGCCAAAGGACTTATCGACTTAACAAGACACCACTACTTTAACATAACGAAAAAAGTAGTGAGTACTTTCTCCCGTCGGAGATTTCCTCACTACTAATCTTAGTATGTTTTGTTTTACCTTAATTCGTCTGTTGTTGTAATAGGCTCTGACCTTAAAAAGATAGACAAAATTTTATTCATATGAAAAGTAGTAAAAAAGTTATATAATGATTTCGTAAATAAAGAGTTAAAGAATATTATCATTTATAATAAGGAGTATGAAATGGATTATACCAACTCGGACTCAGAACTATTCATAGAGTTTAAATCACGTGGAAAACGATGCCAACTTTTATATATATCCGAAAGCCATAGTGAAGGGTTATATGAGATTGTTTCTACTGAACGAGAACGTCTTGCTAAGTGGCTTCCTTGGGTGGACGAAATGAAAAGTGTTGAAAATGAAAAAGCATTTATAAAGTATGCACGTGAAAAAATGGAGCGCAATGAGTTATTTATGTTAACAATTTTCGTCAATCAGAAACCAATAGGGATGATAGATATACATAATATTGATTTACAAAAACATCAAGCCGAAATTGGATATTGGATATCAGAAAAATATGAAAATCAAGGTTTTGTAAAACAGGGTTTAAAAAAATTAATAAAAATC
This sequence comes from Streptococcus parasalivarius, assembly GCF_054785155.1. NCBI lineage: Bacteria > Bacillati > Bacillota > Bacilli > Lactobacillales > Streptococcaceae > Streptococcus > Streptococcus parasalivarius. The sequence goes on along the minus strand of NZ_BAABOB010000002.1, from coordinate 294,487 downwards.
ATTCCATCCAAATTTAAAATTGATAAGCTTTTGATTTATATAGATGTTGATAATGTTAAAAGTAAGTTTATACCAATTAGTTTAGGTTTTAAAAAGGAAAGCGAAATCTCCCAATTCGAGTTCTATAATGGATTCTATCATGATTTTGAAATTTATGGGCTAAATGTGAACGAAGGAAATATAGCAAATGATTAAAGTGAATTTTTTACAAATAAATAACAATCAGAGAGTTTTGATTTTACCCCATTATCTAGGTATGATGTAAGAGTTAGTACTGAACAGCAGAAAAGGAAAAATTTTTCTGACCCCATATCATTGCTTATTGCTCTATTTTTGTAATTAAGATATAAAAAATCCCCACCAGAAAGAAATTCTGGTGGGGTATTTGGTGGGGAACCAAATATAAGTAATTAGATTTTAGCGTTTTAAAATAATTTAAAATGCTGTTAAATCAATCGAGTCACTTTAAATTAGGTTTATATTTTATTCCCACTCTACTGTTGCAGGTGGTTTACTTGTAATATCGTAGACGATACGGTTAACGTGGTCAACTTCGTTAACGATTCGAACAGAAATCTTTTGAAGAACTTCCCATGGAAGTTTCGCAAAGTCAGCTGTCATACCGTCGATTGAAGTGATAGCACGAATAGCGATAGTGTAGTCGTAAGTACGGCCATCACCCATAACACCGACAGAACGAACGCCTGTGTTAACAGTGAAGTATTGCCATACATCACGATCAAGACCAGCTTTGGCAATTTCTTCACGAAGGATAGCATCAGACTCACGAACGGTTTCAAGTTTCTCTTCAGTGATTTCACCCATAACACGGATGGCAAGTCCTGGTCCTGGGAAAGGTTGACGCCAAACGACTTCATCAGGCATTCCCATTTCAGTACCAAGGGCACGAACTTCATCTTTAAAGAGGGTATTAAGTGGTTCAATCAATTCAAATTGCATGTCTTCTGGAAGTCCACCAACGTTGTGGTGAGATTTGATTGTTTGAGCTGTCTCAGTACCTGATTCAATAATATCAGTATAGAGCGTTCCTTGAGCTAGGAAGTCTACACCTTTAAGTTTGCTTGCTTCGTCATCAAAGACGTAAACAAACTCGTTACCAATGATTTTACGTTTTTTCTCAGGATCATCAACACCAGCCAAGAGGTCTAGGAAGCGTTTAGAAGCATCAACACGGATAATGTTAAGGCCAAATTTACCTCCAAGCATCTCCATAACTTGGTCACCTTCACCTTTACGGAGAAGACCGTGGTCAACGAAGATACATGTCAATTGATCACCGATAGCTTTTTGCAAAAGGACACCAACAACAGATGAGTCAACCCCACCTGAGAGTCCAAGAAGGACTTTACGGTCACCAACTGTTTCACGGATTTGTGCAATTTGCATATCTACGAAGTTAGCCATTGACCAGTCACCTTTGGCACCACAGATACCAAAAGCGAAGTTTTTCAAAATGTCGTTACCATATACAGAGTGACGAACTTCTGGGTGGAATTGGATACCATAGAAGTTTTTCTCGGTATCTTCCATCGCAGCGAATGGGCAATCCACTGAGTCACCAACAAGATGGAAACCTTCTGGAATTTCTGTAACAGCATCACCGTGGCTCATTAGAACGACTTGTTCTTCAGGAGTTTCAGCAAAGAGCTGTGATTGGGCACGAAGGCGAAGTGTTGATTGGCCATACTCACGGTTACCTGCTTCACCAGCTGGAACAACTTTACCACCGAGTTTGTGGGTCAAAAGTTGCATTCCGTAACAGATACCAAGAATTGGGATACCAAGCTCGAAAATCTCTTCGTCAATACCAAATGCATCTTCGGCATAAACAGAGTTAGGACCACCAGAAAGTACGATACCGATAGGATTGATGGCACGGACTTCATCAGCGGTAATTTTATGGCTCTTCAATTCAGAGAAAACACCAAATTCACGAATACGACGTGCAATCAGCTGATTGTATTGGCTACCATAGTCTAGAACAATGATTTTCTGTACATCATTCAAAGTAGAAATGTCAGTCATTATTACCCTTTCTTTTTACGTCACACATGGACTCTTTCTTATGCAATCATTGTATCACAAATTTATGGACTTAGCACCTAGATTTATACGAGAAACTGTAAGTATCATACTCATCTTTACAATTCTGTTACTTTTTTTGTAAAATAGGGGTACAGAAGGGGGTATTAGATGTTACCAGCGTATATTCGCATACATGATAAGATTAAGGAAGATGTTGATGATGGCACTTGGAAAATCGGGCAACGTCTCCCTAGCGAGCGAGATCTTTGCGAGACTTTTGATGTAAGTCGTATGACTGTGCGTCAGGCCATAACACTTTTAGTAGACGAGGGGATTTTAGAGCGTAAACCAGGCAGTGGCACTTTTGTGGCTAGTAGTCGAGTTAAGGAAAAGATGCGTGGAACTACGAGTTTTACTGAGATTGTCAAATCCCAAGGCAAGAAACCATCTAGTGAGCTTATTTCTTATCAACGTGTACATCCAAATGAGTTTGAAATCAAGAATTTAGGTGTTTTACCACAGTCCTATGTCATTCGTATGGAACGTGTTCGCTTTGCAGATGCCATTCCAGTTGCCTATGAGATTGCTAGTATCCCTGAGAAGATTATCCGAGGTTTCAAGGAATCAGAAATTACCGAACATTTCTTCAAAACATTAACTGATAATGGCTATGAAATAGGGAAAAGTCAGCAGACCATATCAGCTAGTTTGGCCAATAGTAGTCTAGCCAAGCACCTCAAGGTTATGACTGGTGACGCTCTCTTGAGTTTGACACAGATTTCCTTCCTCCAAGACGGGCAGGCTTTCGAATATGTACGAAGTTACTATGTGGGCGACCGTTTTGAATTTTATTTGGAGAATAATTAGAAGTCACTGCTTTTTTCTGCACAAGAATGGTGCTAACACTATGATTTTATGGTAAAATGGAGCTTATGGAAATTGAAAAAACCAATCGCATGAATGCCCTTTTCGAGTTCTATGCTGCACTGTTGACAGATAAGCAGATGAACTATATTGAGCTATATTATGCGGATGATTATAGTTTGGCAGAAATTGCCGAGGAATTTGGTGTGAGTCGTCAGGCCGTATATGATAACATCAAGCGTACTGAGAAGATTCTAGAAGCTTACGAGATGAAATTACATATGTATTCAGATTACATCGTCCGTAGCCAAATTTTTGATGATATTATGGAAAAATACCCAGACGATAGCTATCTTCAGGAACAAATTGCTGTGCTTAGCAGCATTGATAATAGAGATTAGATTCAAGCAGAAAGTAAGAGAGGAAATGACATATGGCTTTTGAAAGCTTAACGGAACGCTTGCAAGGCGTTTTCAAAAATTTAAGACGTAAAGGAAAACTTTCAGAGAAAGAAGTTCAAGAAGTTACTAAAGAGATTCGTTTGGCACTCCTTGAAGCAGACGTAGCCCTACCAGTTGTTAAGACATTTATCAAGCGTGTGCGTGAACGTGCTGTAGGTCACGAAATCATTGATACTCTTGATGCTTCGCAACAAATTATCAAGATTGTTAATGAAGAATTGACAGAGATTCTTGGGTCTGAAACATCTGAAATTGAGAAATCTCCAAAGATTCCAACTATCATAATGATGGTTGGTCTCCAAGGGGCTGGTAAAACAACCTTTGCTGGTAAATTGGCTAATAAGCTGATTAAAGAACAAGAAGCCCGTCCAATGATGATTGCTGCGGATATCTATCGTCCAGCAGCCATTGACCAGTTGAAGACTTTGGGACAACAAATCAATGTTCCTGTTTTTGATATGGGTACAGAGACACCGGCGGTTGAGATTGTCAGAAATGGTTTGGAACAAGCGCGTGCCAATAAGAATGACTATGTCTTGATTGATACGGCTGGTCGTTTGCAGATTGACGAAACCCTCATGCAAGAGTTGCGTGATATCAAGGATTTCGCCCATCCAAACGAAATCCTCTTGGTTGTAGATAGCATGATTGGTCAAGAAGCTGCTAACGTTGCCAAGGAGTTCAATGAACAACTAGATATCACAGGTGTCGTTCTTACTAAAATTGACGGTGACACACGTGGTGGTGCGGCTCTTTCTATTCGTGAGATTACCGGCAAGCCAATTAAATTCACAGGTACTGGTGAGAAAATCACAGATATTGAGACTTTCCACCCAGACCGTATGTCAAGCCGTATCTTAGGTATGGGTGACCTTCTTACCCTTATTGAAAAAGCTTCTCAAGAGTACGACGAGAAAAAATCTCTTGAGTTGGCTGAAAAGATGCGTGAAAACACCTTTGACTTCAATGACTTCATCGACCAATTAGATCAAGTGCAAAATATGGGTCCTATGGAGGATTTGCTTAAGATGTTGCCAGGTATGGCTAACAATCCAGCCTTGGCTAATGTTAAAGTAGACGAGAAACAGATTGCACGCAAGCGTGCCATTGTATCATCAATGACACCAGAAGAGCGTGAAAATCCAGATCTTTTGACACCAAGTCGTCGTCGCCGTATTGCCAATGGTTCGGGAAATACCTTCATCGAAGTAAACAAGTTTATTAAAGACTTCAACCAAGCCAAACAAATGATGCAAGGTGTTATGTCTGGTGATATGGAGCAAATGATGCGTCAAATGGGTCTTAACCCAAATAATATGCCAAAAAACATGCCAAATATGCCTGATATGGGTAATATGGATATGTCTGCCCTTGAAGGCATGATGGGTGGCGCAGGTATGCCGGATCTTGGGAACATGGACCTTAGCCAAATGCTTGGTGGTGGTCTTAAAGGTAAGGTCGGTTCATTTGCTATGAAACATGCGATGAAACGTCAAGCTAACAAGATGAGGAAGGCTAAGAAAAAACGTAAATAAGAAAGGACTAGAGCTTATTGCTCTAGTTTTTTTATGGCATATTGACATCTAGGGCTATACATTGTAATATACTAGTGTATATACAGTAAAAAGGAGTAGATTATGAAACCGAAAAAGAGAATTCAAGAAATGACCTTTGCAGCTTTGTTAACTGCGATTGCTATCCTTATCCCAAGTATTATGCCAATTAAATTAATCATTCCACCGGCTTCTTATACCTTGGGGAGTCACGTTCCAATATTTCTAGCTATGTTTATATCGCCCTGGGTAGCAGCTTTTGTTATCTTAGCGTCTAGTTTTGGCTTCTTTATGGCCGGCTATCCGATTGTGATTGTTTTTAGGGCATTCTCGCATATCATCTTTGGTTTTTTAGGAGCTCTTTATTTAAAAAAGTTCCCTCAAACAATAGAAAACCATAAATCATCTTTTCTTTTTAACTTTGTTTTAGGGGTTATTCATGCCATCGGTGAAGTTCTTGCCTGCGTGATTTTTTATTCAGTAACGGGAGAGGACTTCCAAAAACTATTTTATGTTCTGTTTGTTTTAGTTGGATTTGGTACTATTGTCCATAGTATGATAGACTATGTTATAGCATTAACGATTTTCAAAAGTATTCGAAAAATTCGCTAGTTGTAAGAGGAGTTGTTTAGTCTATGACTTTAAATCGCAAGCAAGAATTATTGGCACTGTTAAAGCAGTCTAAAGAAGCGATTAATGGGCAGAGTTTGGCGGAACATTTTGGTGTGACTCGTCAAATCATTGTCCAAGATATTGCCCTACTGCGAGGAAATGGAGCTCAAATTATCTCAACTAACAGGGGTTATATTTATAAAAATAGTGATGATAATTCTTATGCGCATCGACTGTTTAAAGTGAATCATAGGGTGAATGATATGGAAGAAGAGCTTCTAGCCATTGTCGATAATGGAGGACGTATTCAAAATATCATGATTGATCATCCAGTCTATGGTGAAATCCAAACCTTGTTGAAGTTGACTTGTCGTCGAGATGTTAGACATTTTTTAGAACAAGCAGCGTCAAATGATTTTCGTCCCTTATCTGAATTAACCAACGGTGTTCACTATCACCTTGTTGAAGCTGATAATCAACAAGATTTAGATTACATTGAAGAGGCACTTGGCAATCTAGGATTTTTGGTCAAATATTAATACAAAAGAGAAATATAAAAGTAGTTGATTTCACTTGAAGTCAACTACTTTTTTTGATAAAATTATGTTAGTTTATTAACTTACGGAGGTAGCTATGTTTTCAGGACAAAGACTTAAAGAAATTCGAGAAGCGCAAGGAATGAGTCAAGCATCAGTAGCTAAGCATCTAGGGATTTCACGCTCCTCTTATTTTAACTGGGAAAACGGTAAGACAAAGCCAAATCAAAAGAATCTTACGGTATTGGCTGAACTTTTTGGTGTAGCTGAAACATATTTTTTGTCTGAACATGAGATTGTAGAAGTGTACTTGGAATTAAATGAGGAAAATCGACAAGAAGCTTTGCGACTCACTAAAGCTCTTCTGGAGGAGCAAGAAGCAGAAAAGAAGAAAGCACCTGTTATTCCACTTTACTCTTACAAAGTTTTCGAGCGTTTATCAGCCGGAACAGGTTATACTTATTTTGGTGATGGCAATTATGATGAAGTTTTCTATGATGAAGAATTAGATCATGATTTTGCATCATGGGTATTTGGAGACTCTATGGAACCTACCTACCTAAATGGTGAAGTAGTGCTAATCAAACAAACAGGTTTTGATTATGATGGCGCTGTCTATGCTGTAGATTGGGATGGCCAAACTTATATCAAAAAGGTTTATCGTGAGGAGGACGGTCTTCGCTTAGTTTCTCTTAATAAACGCTATGGAGACAAGTTTGCTCCTTATGATGAAGATCCTCGAATCATTGGTAAGATTGTTGGTAACTTTATGCCTGTTGAGGGGTAGGCAACTTTTATCAATTGGGCATCTCAAATTAAATCTGTTATAATAATAAGTAAAGCAAAGCCAATGATTTGGCTTTTTTTAAAGATTTTAAATAATATTTTGCTAAGAATACAAAAGGAGAAACATATATGGCTACTATTCAATGGTTTCCAGGCCACATGTCTAAGGCCCGTCGACAGGTTCAGGAGAACCTTAAACATGTTGATTTTGTTACAATTTTAGTGGATGCACGTTTGCCACTTTCGAGTCAGAACCCTATGTTGACTAAAATTGTTGGCGATAAACCAAAGCTTCTAATTCTCAATAAGGCTGACCTCGCTGACAGTAATCGTACGAAAGAATGGCGTACCTATTTTAAGAGTCAAGGGATTAAAACCTTGGCCATCAATTCCAAGGAACAATCTACAGTTAAATTGGTAACAGATGCTGCTAAGAGTCTTATGGCTGACAAGATTCGACGACTACGTGAACGTGGTATTCAGAAAGAGACCTTACGAACCATGATTATTGGGATTCCAAATGCAGGGAAATCTACCTTGATGAACCGCTTAGCTGGTAAAAAGATTGCTGTTGTAGGAAATAAACCCGGCGTTACAAAAGGTCAACAGTGGTTGAAGTCTAATAAAGACTTGGAAATTCTTGATACTCCAGGTATTTTGTGGCCTAAGTTTGAAGATGAATTGGTTGGATTGAAACTCGCTTTGACTGGTGCCATCAAGGACCAGCTATTGCCAATGGATGAAGTGACGATATTTGGACTCAACTATTTTAAAACTTACTATCCTGAACGTTTAGAGGAACGCTTCAAAGGGATTGAACTTGAAGAAGAGGCACCAGAAATCATTATGGAAATGACTCGAAAACTTGGCTTTCGTGAAGATTATGACCGTTTTTATAATCTATTTGTCAAAGAAGTTCGTGATGGAAAACTAGGCCGTTACACACTTGATATTGTTGGGGTCGATACTGATGGCGACAATTAAAGAAGTCAAGGAGCAATTGGCAGCATTGACAGATCTTGATGACTACCGATGGGCAAGTTTTGAGGAAGATAGTCGAGCTGGTGTACAGACTGCCATCAAGCAACGTCGCAAAGCTATCCTGGCTGAGATTGCTGAGGAAGAACGCTTAGAAATGATGCTCAGTTACGAAAAATCGCTTTATGCTCAGGGAGTTGAACTTATTGCAGGTGTTGATGAAGTTGGACGTGGTCCTTTAGCTGGCCCAGTTGTAGCTGCAGCGGTTATCTTACCAAAGCTTTGCAAAATAAAGGGTCTCAATGACAGTAAAAAGATTCCAAAATCTAAACATGAAGCTATCTATAAGCAGGTAATGGAGGAAGCAGTAGCTGTCGGTATTGGTATTAAGGATAATCATGTGATTGATGACGTCAATATTTATGAAGCAACCAAGCTTGCCATGGCTGAAGCTATTGAAAAACTGAGTCCCAAACCAGAACATTTGTTAATTGATGCCATGATCTTGGACCTACCAATAGGACAAACATCAATTATAAAAGGGGATGCTAATTCTTTATCTATCGCAGCAGCTTCGATCGTAGCAAAGGTAACTCGGGATAAGATGATGGCTGACTTTGATCAGGAGTTTCCTGGATACGCTTTTGCCAAAAATGCAGGCTATGGCACCAAAGATCATCTGTCTGGCATAGATAAGTTGGGTGTTACACCAATTCATAGAAGAAGCTTTGAACCAATAAAGTCAATAATAAAAAAGTAGGTGAAGTGGAGTGATTTTAGCTATTGATATCGGAGGAACCTTTATCAAATTTGGATTAGTCGATGATGATTTTAGAATTTGCAATCAATCAAAAGAGCCAACTCCAACGACAATAGACGACTTTTGGCAGACTTTAGAAAGTATAGTCTCATCATTTGAGAATGATATCTCTGGTATTGCCATTGCATGCCCGGGCGAAATTAATAGTAAACGCGGTTTTGTTTTCAAGGGTGGTCTCATTCCTTATTTGACAGCTATTCCTCTTGGGACACGCTTGTCCAAAATATTTCAACTGCCTGTAAAGCTCATCAATGATGCTGATGCAGCAGCTTTGGCTGAAGCAAGATATGGTAGTTTACAGGATTTGGATTGTGGTGCTGTCTTAGTTTTGGGTACTGGTGTTGGCTTAGGTCTTGTCTCGCAGGGGGCTTTGTTAACTCCACTATCGGTTACCCAATATTTGCGTGCTCCAAGTCCCCAAAGTATGGGTCAAACCGTTCTTCCTTTCCAGTGGGGGCTATTTAAGCATGCTCTATTTAGTCTTGTCGATAATAAAGGTTCTGCGGTAGGTTTCGTTCATGAAGCTAGTCAAATACTTGATTTAGAACAGGATGATGGTTTAGCCGTTTTCTCCGCTTTAGATGAAAATCACTCTGAACAACTAAAACGTCTATTTAAGGACTATTGTCATGAAATTGCTGTTCTGATTCTTAATTTGCAGAGTTTATTCAAGTTGGATGGAGTTGTTATCGGTGGAGGCATCAGCAGCCAAAATGCTTTGATAGAAGGTATTGTTAATGCTTATGAAGAGTTATTTAATGAAAAGTCAGAATTAGGTTTTGAGCCGATAACAATTCAAGCTTGTCATTTCCATAACGACAGTAACCTCTTAGGAGCAGCATCATATTTTACTTCTGAAAATGCCTTATAATTAACAAAGTTCCCTGAAGGGGCTTTTTTTCTATTTCTCTTGCGAATAATGAAATGGAGGTAGTTACATGAATAACTTTGAACTTTTTAAACTAAAAGCAGCTGGATTGACAAATTTAAATATTCTTAATATTTTAGACTATCAAAAAAATCAAGATAAAAAACTGAGCTTACGTGATATGGCAGTGGTATCTAAGTCTAAAAATGCCGTTCTCTTTATGGAAAAATACAAGAATTTAGATATTAAGCAGCTTAAGGAAGATTTTCAACGTTTTCCGACCTTATCAATTTTTGATAAGGAGTATCCCATTGAGCTGAAGCATAGCTATAATCCACCTGTCCTCCTCTTTTATCAAGGGAATATTGATTTGCTGAGTAAACCAAAGCTAGCTGTTGTTGGGGCAAGAAAGTGCTCCGAAATAGGCGAACAGTCTGTTCGAAAAATTGTTAGTGAACTTGGAAATCACTTTACTATTGTGAGTGGTTTGGCGCGTGGGATTGATACTTGTGCACATATGGAGGCCTTGAAAAATAAAGGAAAGACCATTGCAGTTATCGGGACAGGACTTGATGTTTATTATCCAAAAGAAAATAAAGCTTTGCAAGACTATATGTCCAAAAATCATTTAGTTCTTTCAGAATATGGACCGGATGAACAGCCACTTAAATACCATTTCCCTGAACGAAATCGGATAATTTCTGGATTGTGTCAAGGGGTTATGGTGGTTGAAGCTAAGCTTCGCTCGGGAAGTCTTATTACTTGTGAGCGTGCAATGGAAGAAGGAAGAGATGTTTTCGCCATACCTGGAAATATTTTAGACGGAAAATCGGATGGATGTCATCACTTGATTCAAGAGGGTGCAAAGTGTATTACGACAGGGTTTGACATCCTTTCAGAGTTTTCTTGAAAATCAAACTTCTCCTATAGGGAAAAAGTTTTTTATTGACAGTTAAAGAAAAGGACGGTATCATGTTAGTTGCTCGGTCCAAGATGTTACATTTTTTAATGTCTTGTGACTAGATTTTAGACAGATGAGTGGCGCAGCCAGTTTATAACATTATAAGGAAATAGTCTATGGCGACAGCAACGACAACAAAAACTAAAGCAACAAAGAAAATAACGGCTAAAAAGACGACTAAAAAGAGGGCGACACCAAAGAAAAATTTGGTTATCGTGGAGTCTCCTGCAAAAGCAAAAACCATCGAAAAGTACCTTGGGCGCAATTATAAAGTTGTAGCCTCTGTTGGGCATATCCGTGATTTGAAAAAATCAAGTATGTCTATTGATTTTGAAAACAACTACGAACCTCAGTACATTAATATTCGTGGTAAAGGTCCTCTTATCAATGAATTGAAGAAAGAGGCTAAAAAAGCCAAGCAAGTCTTTCTCGCAAGTGACCCGGACCGTGAAGGGGAAGCCATTTCATGGCATTTGTCACATATTCTTGGATTAGAGCCAGAGGAAAAAAATCGTGTCGTCTTTAACGAAATTACTAAAGATGCAGTGAAAAATGCCTTTGTGGAGCCACGCGCCATTGACATGGACTTGGTAGATGCGCAGCAAGCTCGTCGTGTCTTGGACCGTATTGTGGGTTACTCTATTTCACCTCTTCTTTGGAAGAAGGTTAAGAAAGGTCTTTCTGCAGGGCGTGTCCAATCGGTAGCTCTTAAGCTTATTATTGACCGTGAGAATGAAATCAAGGCCTTTAAACCAGAAGAATATTGGACTATTGATGGTGCCTTTAAGAAGGGGGCTAAGAAGTTCCAGGCTAGCTTCTATGGGTTGGATGGTAAAAAGCTTAAGCTCAATAATAATGACGATGTTCAAGCTGTTCTTTCTCGTATCACAAGTGACGACTTCAACGTAGATAAGGTAGAGAAAAAAGAACGCCGTCGTAATGCACCATTGCCATATACTACCTCCTCTCTCCAACAGGATGCTGCCAATAAGATTAACTTCCGTACACGTAAAACCATGATGGTTGCTCAGCAGTTGTACGAGGGGATTAATCTTGGTTCAGGAGCCCAAGGTTTGATTACCTATATGCGTACGGACTCTACACGTATCAGTCCGGTGGCACAAAACCAAGCTGCTGAATTTATTACAGAACGCTTTGGTTCTAAGTATTCTAAGCATGGTAGTAAGGTGAAAAATAGCTCAGCGGCGCAAGATGCCCACGAGGCTATTCGTCCTTCAAATGTTTTCCAAACACCAGAAAGCATTGCCAAGTATTTGGATAAGGATCAGCTCAAGCTCTATACCCTTATTTGGAATCGTTTTGTGGCCAGTCAAATGACGGCTGCAGTATTTGATACGATGAAGGTGACCTTGTCTCAAAATGGTGTCATTTTCACTGCAAATGGAAGCCAAATCAAGTTCGACGGTTATATGGCCGTTTACAACGACTCTGATAAAAATAAAATGCTTCCTGATATGGCTGAAGGTGATACGGTTAAGAAGGTTGTGACAACGCCTGAACAACACTTTACGCAACCACCTGCACGCTATTCTGAAGCGACACTGATTAAGACGCTGGAAGAAAATGGTGTTGGTCGTCCGTCAACATATGCGCCAACGCTTGATGTTATCCAACGTCGCTACTATGTCAAATTGGTGGCAAAACGTTTTGAACCAACTGAACTTGGTGAAATCGTAAATAGCTTGATCGTCGAATTCTTCCCAGACATCGTGGATGTTAAATTCACTGCCGAGATGGAAGGGAAACTCGATAAAGTCGAAATCGGTAAGGAACAATGGCAGAAGGTTATTGATGAATTCTTCAAACCTTTCCAAAAAGAATTGGAAAAAGCTGAAGAAGGTATTGAAAAAATCCAAATTAAGGATGAGCCTGCTGGTTTTGATTGTGACCTCTGTGGTCACCCAATGGTCATCAAACTTGGTCGTTACGGTAAGTTCTACGCATGTAGTAATTTCCCAGACTGTCATAACACCAAGGCCATTACTAAAGAAATTGGCGTTACTTGTCCAACCTGTGGTCAAGGTCAGGTCATCGAACGTAAGACAAAACGTAATCGTGTCTTCTACGGTTGTGATCGCTATCCTGACTGTGAATTTACGTCGTGGGATATCCCTGTCGGACGTAACTGTCCTAAATCAGGTGATTACCTTGTCGAGAAGAAGGTCCGTGGTGGCGGTAAGCAAGTCATCTGTAGTAACGAAGAGTGTGACTACAAAGAATCTATTGTTAAATAAAGAAAGCTATCTCAAGTTAAGACTTGGGATAGTTTTTTTGTATTTTATCCAAAAAACTGATACTTTCCTTAAATTTGTTTTTTATACTAAGGATGAAAGAAAGGAAAGTAAGTGGTTTTTGATATTAGTTAAGATATAAGCTTATATTGAAAAATCACTTATTCTAAAAGAGGTGTACCAATGCAAATAACTGTTAAACAACTTTCAAAATCCTACAAAGATAAGACTATTTTAGACAATGTCACATTTACTATTGAATCTGGAACAGTTTGTGGTCTCTTAGGGGTTAATGGTGCTGGTAAGTCGACACTGATGAAAATACTTTTTGGTTTGCTTCCCAAAAGTAGTGGAGAAATTCAATTCGATGGTGTACCAGAAGGCAAACAATCATTAGGTGCATTAATTGAAGCACCCGCTATTTATCACAACCTTTCAGCTTTTGATAATTTAAAAACAAAAGCGTTACTATATGATATTCCTGATTCAAAGATTATTAAAACCTTAGAAATAATTGGTCTTTTAAATACTGGAAAGAAAAAGGCCGGTAAATTTTCATTAGGTATGAAGCAACGATTAGGAATTGGCATGGCTATTTTAACCGATCCCCAATTTTTAATTCTTGATGAGCCTACTAATGGACTTGATCCTGATGGTATAAAAGAACTGCTAGACCTTATTCATTCTTTGAAGGCAAAAGGGATGACAATTCTGGTTTCTAGCCATCAACTTTTAGAAATAAGTAAGATTGCCGATCATATTCTTATTCTCGATAAAGGTAAAATACAATATGATGGTGAAAATAAAAATGTAGATAGTCTTGAGAGACTCTTCTTTAAAATTGTTCATGGGGGTTACTGATATGCAAAAAGTATTCTATTCGGAATTGTTCAAATTACGACATTTAGGAACAACTAAATTCTTAATAATCATACCGTTTTTAACCGTTCTTATAGCCTTTTTAATGGGAGGATTACAGATTTTTGTTCCCTTTTCAGTCTATTGGTGGGAAGCTATCTTTCTATATCTAGTGAATGGTCTATTGTTCATAGTTGATAGACGTTTAGAAAATCAGGCAGGTCAATATCAAAATATTACAAACAAGCGTTTCACTTGGAATATTACCTTGATGAAAATGGTGCTTATCGGAATGAGAACATTGATCTCTAGTCTATTTTTACTGGTTTTCATCTATCTCGTTGCTTTTATTTACACAGGTATTATTCCAATAAATTTTCATAAAACAGCTATTTCATTAATATTAATTTGGACGATAACTTTATGGAATATTCCTTTTCTTTATCTGATGTCTAAATATTTGGGCCATTTAATACTATTAGCCCTTAATACGTTTGTTTGTCTATTAATAGCACCATTTATTGCTCAGACTCCATTTTGGTTCGTCTTGCCTTATACCTATCACTACAAAATAGCTCAATTTTTATTAAACCTTAAACCATCGGGAGATATTCTTACAAATCAAAATCAAACCAGCATTTTGCAAGTGCCGCTTATTATTATTTTATCAATGATAATGACAATTCTTTTATCGTATATCCTAAAAAGGAGGGAATCAAGTGTTAAGGAGTGAGTTACTTAAATTAAAAAACACAGTAGGTCTCTATCTTGTTATCAGTTTTGCGGTATTAGAAACCCTTACAATTCCACTATATGTGAGGCTTGTACCCAAAGGCATATCTATAAGCAATCTAGCTATCTTATCTTTTTTATGTTATCCGCTTTTGACAGCTTTCTTGTCCATTTTAGGGATTGAACAGGAAAAATTCGCTAATCATTATCAAGAAATCTCAAGTTACCCTAAGAAAAGGATCTTGTGGCTGGTTAAACTTTTAATAACAGACTTAATCCTTACATTGCCTTCTTTATTTAGTTGGATTATCATAAACCTCCTCCTTAAGAATTGGATTAATAGTTTCCTACTAATGGTATCAAGTTGGATACTAATAATCTTTCTTAATCATTTTCATTATTTTATACAAGTTAGTCTGAATAGTACTAGTAATATCATTATCTCTATGGTTGAAATAATTTTTATTATTTTCGCAAGTAATAAAGTCTTCTTAACTATTAATTGGCTTCCTATTGCTTTTCCGATTAACAGCATTCTCATTGGTGATTGGAGTCAACTCACTACCTTGCCTTTATGGATAGTTGGAGTTACTATGTTATTTATTTGTTCCATAGATTTCAGAATAAAAAGATAATATAAGAAATATCATGGATAGAGTATTAGTCTTACATGATTATCCTAAAATAAGTTTAATAGTTTGTCGGAAAAGTAAACTATGTTAGTTAATTTGTTTTTTATACTAAGGATGAAAAGAAAGGAGAGTTATTATGAAACGTTTAAGTTTGACAGGTTTCCAACTCAAATATATAGCCCTCATTACTATGGTATTCGACCATATTCATTACTTTTTTGATTATACAGGGAAAATACCAATTTGGTTTACTATGATTGGGAGATTAGCGGCCCCCTTGTTTCTTTTTTCTGTGATTGAAGGTTTCGTTCATACACACAATCGAAAGAAATACTTCCTAAAAATTTATGCTTTAGCAATTTTGATGGGATTGATTCAGTTTGGTTTCTATAATTTTTTACATCCTCTTGTGAGACCAGATGGTTTCTTTCCACAAAATATGATGTTGTCGTCGTTCGCTATTTTGCTCGTTGCTCTTCAGGGTATCGCTTGGATTCAAGAAAGGAAATATCTAAAAGGAATCCCAACCTTACTTTTCCCCTTATTGCTTCCATGGTTAATGGCACCTTTTTATCTGCTAAGCTCAAACAAACCTATGTTAGGTTTTCTACTAAATTTACTCAATTTTACAGTGCTACCAGTTCATACAATTATTAGTGATGGAGGAACATGGTTGCTTTTGACTGGTATCGCTATGTATCTTTGTCATAAGAATCTTAAGAAAGAAGTGCTTGCTTTTGTGAGTGTTAGTCTTGTTTGGCTACTAATGGCGATTGTTCTAACTAGACCTTCTTTTCACGATTTAATGTTTAAATACATTGAATGGATGGAACTATTCGCAGCTCCTTTGATGCTTTGTTATAACGGTCAAAGAGGAAACGGGTCAAAATATTTATTCTATGTTTTTTATCCAACACATATTTATCTACTCTACGCCTTGTCAGTTGTCTTCTATAGATGATATGATAAAGGTAACTGTGAACGAAAGGAAAGCTTATGGCTCAAATACTTGTTATTGATGATCAAGAAGATATTGTTCAATTGGTTGTAAAGGCTTTAGAGCTCCAAAACCATAATGTGACAGGGCTTACGAGTGTTTTAGATTTGGATAAGAACTCTTTACCTCGATTTGACTTGATTTTACTGGATATCATGATGCCTGATGTTGACGGTCTCCAGTTTTGTCATGAGATTCGTGATCAGGTGGATTGCCCCATCCTCTTTATTACAGCCAAAACGCAAGAGGCTGATATTGTCCAAGGCTTGACTTATGGTGCAGATGATTATATTTGCAAACCATTTGGGGTTAAAGAACTTCAAGCGCGTGTGGCTGCTCACTTGAGACGGGAACATCGTGAGCGCCATCATAAGCTTTCACTTGGTGATTTTCAGTTTGATTTGTCTGCTCAGGAGCTTTATATTGAGAATCAGTTGTTAGATTTGACTAAGTCGGAGTACGGTATTTGTCAATTTTTGGCTGAAAATAAGGGCCAAGTCTTTTCAAAAGAACAAATCTACACGCATCTGTACGGCTATGAGGATAAAGGGAGTCCCACAGCAGTGGCTGAACATATCAAAAATATCCGTGCAAAGCTCAAAGAAGTTGGGCAAAATCCTATTGAAACAGTCTGGGGGACTGGTTACAAGTGGCACTAATTAAAAAACGAGAACACTCTCTAAGAACACTATTGTTATCTTATGTTGTCAGCTTGACGGTCCTATCGGCAATCAGTAGCCTACTTATTTTGTCTTTGTTCAGCTTGTCTTATCATTTTGGCGTTGTGATTCCAGCAAATCAAGTTGAGAGTGATTTGTCTGCTTTGAGAAGTAATATTGAAACTTCTAAGGTCTTTAATCCAAATGTCTTGCCTGATGGTACTCGCTATGTCTTTTTGACTAGGGATTTCAGGCTTAAGAAGTCTAACATGCCAGTTAACTTGCAAGAAGAATCCTTACTAAATTACCAATTCAAGAATGCTCACGGTGGGATATACGGCTATTTTCAGTCTTTTGAACGGTCAGATGGCATAGTCATTGTCAATTATCAACTATCACCTCGGTACCGTAACGCTTGGATGAACCAGCATTTTCCCAATGCTGATCTTATGATGATTGGTTCAATGTTTGTATCTATCTTAATCATATTTATTATTTTAACTTTTTACTATGCAAATAAATTGAGTCAGCAACTTAAACCTATATTAAGGGCTACTGAAAAAATTTCCCAACAAGATTTGGAGTTTCAAACTTCTCAGTCTACTATTAAGGAATTCAATCAGGTTTTAAGTGGTTTGGATCACATGCGGGTAGCACTTCGTGAGTCCTTGATGGAAAATTGGAAGGCAGAGCAGGATAAGCAAAATCAGATTTCAGCCTTAACCCATGACCTGAAGACACCCCTTACAGTTGCTCGTGGAAATGCGGAACTCTTAGCCATGACGCCCTTGGATGCGGAACAGATGGACTTGTTAGAGCATTTTCAAAAAGGGATTGCACAGGTTGATTCTTATGTGAAAGAGTTGTCTGAAGTCAACAAAACGAGTTTGACGAAAACTTTGTCGCTTGAAGACATTTCGGTTAAGGAATTTGTTGAAGACATTTACGATCAAACCTTGTCACTAGCACAAACGAAACAAATCAATGTAGTATTTGACAAGAAAGAAATTGAGAAAGAAATCATAGGCTATTGGGACAGGTCCTTGTTGAATCGAGCTTTTATGAATATCGTTTCGAATGCCGTAGAGCATACACCCAGTGGCAGTCAGTTGCTCCTGACCGCTAGGGTAGAAGAAGATGAATTCAAGTTTATCTGCCTTGATTCTGGTTCAGGATTTTCCCTTGAATCTCTTGAAAAGGCTACTCAGCTCTTTTATCAAGAGGATAAAAGTAGACAGAGCCGCAATCATAGTGGCCTTGGTCTGACTATTGCCAATGATATTATTCGCTTACACCATGGTAGTCTTGCTCTTTCGAATGACGATAACACACATGGTGCTAGAGTGACGATCATTTTACCCCTTTAAATACAGATGACTCCTAGTCGCCAGATGAGGAGTTTTTTGCTATACTACTTAGAGTAAAAATGAAGAAAGATTTGTGGGGGCAGGATTTCATCTTGTTCTCGAAGAGGTATTAGTGTCATGTCTCAATCAAAAGCAGATTATATTAACGTGATTGGAGCCGGTTTGGCCGGCTCTGAAGCAGCTTATCAGATTGCTAAACGTGGTATTCCGGTAAAACTATATGAAATGCGTGGGGTCAAAGCAACACCTCAGCATAAGACAACAAACTTTGCAGAATTGGTTTGCTCTAACTCTTTCCGTGGCGATAGCTTGACAAATGCTGTAGGGCTTCTTAAAGAAGAAATGCGTCGCTTGGACTCTATCATTATGCGTAATGGAGAAGCTCACCGTGTGCCAGCTGGTGGTGCCATGGCGGTTGACCGTGAAGGTTATGCAGAAGCAGTGACAGCTGAAATTGAGAACAATCCATTAATTGAAGTTATCCGTGAAGAAATCACAGAAATTCCTGATGATGCCATTACAGTTATTGCTTCAGGTCCTTTGACTTCTGATGCTTTAGCTGAAAAAATTCACAAGCTTAACGGTGGAGATGGGTTCTATTTCTATGATGCCGCTGCACCGATTGTTGATAAAGCGACTATCGACATGAACAAAGTCTACCTTAAGTCACGCTATGACAAGGGTGAAGCAGCTTACCTAAACTGTCCAATGACCAAGGAAGAGTTCATGGCCTTCCACGAGGCCTTGACAACAGCTGAAGAAGCTCCTTTGAATTCTTTTGAAAAAGAAAAGTATTTCGAGGGCTGTATGCCTATCGAGGTTATGGCTAAACGTGGTATCAAGACAATGCTCTATGGTCCTATGAAACCAGTTGGTTTGGAGTATCCTGAAGATTACAAAGGGCCACGTGACGGCGACTTTAAGACACCTTATGCGGTTGTTCAGCTTCGTCAGGACAATGCGGCTGGTAGCCTCTACAATATCGTTGGTTTCCAAACCCACCTTAAATGGGGAGAGCAAAAGCGTGTCTTCCAAATGATTCCAGGTCTTGAAAATGCAGAATTTGTACGTTACGGGGTAATGCACCGCAACTCGTATATGGATTCACCAAACTTGCTCAAACAGACTTTCCAGTCAAAATCAAACCCTAACTTGTTCTTTGCGGGACAAATGACTGGTGTAGAAGGTTATGTTGAATCAGCTGCCTCAGGTTTGGTTGCCGGCATTAATGCTGCCCGTCTCTTTATGGGTGAAGATGAGGTTATCTTCCCTCACACAACAGCTATCGGGAGTCTTCCATATTATGTGACACATGCTGAAAGTAAACATTTCCAACCAATGAATGTTAACTTCGGTATTATCAAAGAACTGGAAGGCCCACGTATTCGTGACAAGAAAGAGCGCTATGAAAAAATTGCTGAGCGAGCTCTTAAGGATTTGCAAACTTTTATAGATGCTTAATGCTAACATAAAAAGCCCTCACAAAAGTGAAGGCTTTTTTATTAGAGAGGAGCGAATAGAAATATCGATTAGCCAAAAAATTTCTTGGCGATTTCTTGACCTTGTTTAATTTTAGCCCATTGTTGAGGTGTTGCCAACTCATTACCTGAGTCACATGAGGCAAAACCACATTGGTGAGAGAGGAAGAGACGTTCTTTTGGAAGGATTTGACTCGCTTTTTCAAGCAAATCGAGGACACGTTCTTCGTCATCAAGGTCAGTAGTTTTAGAAGACAAAAGTCCTAGTACAACTTCAGCTTTGCTGTCTTTGAGGGCTTCGAGAGCTTTGATATCACCAGCGGTGTCGCTATCCCACTCAAGGAAGAAACGGTCATAGTGTTGCTCTGCCAAGAACTTCTTAGCGATGGCTTCGTAAGTTCCTTCGGCAGCAGAACGGCTTTCATAGTTACCACGACAGTTGTGCGTCCAAACCGTTAAACCAATTTCGTGAGCATAGTCTACAACCTCGTTATTGATAGCTACAAACTCATCAGCCAATTCTGCTAAATCAGAATTACCTTCCGCAAAGAAACTTGCAGGGTTTGATGGGTCAAAAAGTTCCCAGAGACAGTCATCAAATTGAACAATTTTTCCACCGACAGCCTTGTATTCTTCCAAGAATTCTTTATAGGCATTAATGATACCTTTTTTGAGGTCTTCATTTGTTTCGTAGACTTGTCCAGGACCAGCCAAACGGTCAAAGATAGCAAGTTCAGTGTAGGCATGAGCAGGTCCCCAGATAGTTTGTTTGGTATCTTCATCACCAGCTTCAACTTTAACCAATTTGTAAATATCTAGGTAATGGTGGTTCTTACCTGAGAGCGGCTCAGTGATGCGAATACCGATATCTTTACGTGTTTCATATTGACCACCATCATGGTCTTTAAAAGTGTAGCCATGCTCAGCAATGTAGCGTTCAATTCCTTTAAATCCCCAGACAAAGTCTAAATGCCACATAGAACGTCCAAACTCACCATCAGTAAGGATGTCAATACCGTTAGCTTTTTGGTCAGCCACAATTTGCTTAATATCTGCAGTTTCAGTTTCTTGATAACCAGGAAGGGCATCATAGAAAGGATACTGGATGTCGTCACGGTGCTCGATTTCGTCCTTATATTTACGGAGATCCGCAGGACGAAGAAGAGAACCTACTAATTGGAATTTAGATTTTGTCATAAAATTAACCTCAAAATATCATTTTATTTCCATGATACTTTTTATTTGAATTAATAAAAAATAGTTAATTTCTTTCTGAGGGTATAGTTTAAGACTATATAAGGTTTTACCCTGCAAAATGATACTTCCTATGGTAAAATGAAAAGAAAACAATGAAGGTTGGGAACATGCAAAAAACATTCTTTATTATTAAACCAGATGCTGTTAAACGCCATCTAATTGGCCAAGTGCTTGATCGAATTGAGCGACGTGGCTTCGTTATTGAGCGTATGGAGATGCTGATGCTTGACGAAGAACGTCTTAAAGAACATTATGCTCAATTGGTTGATAAACCTTTTTTTCCTAGTATTGCGGAATTCATGATGAGTGGTCCATCAGTTATTGGTATTATGTCTGGCCCAGGTGTTATCAAGTCATGGCGTGATATGATGGGAGCAACTAATCCTGGCGATGCTACCCCTGGAACTATTCGTGGAGACTTTGCAACAGCACCAGATGGGGACATGATTCCAAATATTGTTCATGGCTCTGATTCAGAAGAATCTGCGGCTCGAGAAATTCAGATTTGGTTTGGTGAGTAAGATGGATTTAGTACAGATTCAATCTGATTTAGCTAAGGGTGGACTGTTAATTGATGTCAGAAGTCCAGAAGAGTATTCAGAAGTTCATGTTAAGAATGCCCTCTTGATTCCTCATACACAATTTTTTTCTGCTGAGATTCCAGCTGAAAAAGACGCTTCAATTTACCTCTATTGTAAAATGGGACCTCGTGCAGAATTTGCTGCATCAGTTCTTAAAGAGCGAGGCTATACTAAGGTGACTAACTTGGGTGGCTTGGACGATATGGAAGCAATAGGTTTTGAATTTGAAGAATAATAGGAATAAGGTCACCCAAGGGTGGTCTTATTTGTTTTCAGAAAAGTTTGATAATTACTTGACTACGTTTTCATAAAGGGGTAGAATTTTAATTGAGTTAAGACAAAGCCTATGAAAATGACTTTGCCAGAACTTGACTAACTTAGCGTATTCCAATTGAGATAAGGCTCGGTATTAAGCCAGTGACTCTAATTGGTAGAGGAGGATTTCGTATGTCAAAAGTTGCTATTGTTACAGGTGCAGGTCAAGGTATTGGTTTTGCGATTGCAAAACGTTTGGTTGAAGATGGTTTTAAAGTCGGAGTATTGGACTACAACGCTGAAACTGCAGAAAAAGCTGTTGCTGAATTGTCAGCAGACAAGGCATTTGCGGTTGTAGCTGATGTGTCTAAACAAGCTGAAGTAGCAGCTGCTTTCCAAAAAGTTGTTGATCACTTTGGCGACTTGAATGTTGTTGTTAATAATGCCGGTGTGGCACCAACAACACCACTTGATACTATTACTGAAGAACAGTTCCAACGTACATTTAACATAAATGTCGGTGGTGTTATCTGGGGTGCTCAAGCTGCACAAGCACAATTTAAAGCACTTGGTCATGGTGGTAAAATCATCAATGCGACTTCACAAGCAGGTGTCGTAGGTAACCCTAACTTAACTGTATATGGTGGTACTAAATTCGCAGTGCGTGGTATCACTCAAACTTTGGCGCGTGACTTGGCTGATTCAGGTATCACTGTCAATGCGTATGCACCAGGTATCGTTAAGACTCCAATGATGTTTGACATTGCTCATGAAGTTGGTAAGAACGCTGGTAAAGATGATGAATGGGGTATGCAAACTTTTGCTAAAGATATTACTCTCAAACGTTTGTCAGAACCTGAAGATGTGGCAGCAGCAGTTAGCTTCTTAGCTGGACCTGACTCAAACTACATCACAGGTCAAACCATCATCGTGGATGGTGGGATGCAATTCCATTAAAATAAAAGGAGAGCGAAAGGCTCTCTTTTTTTGCTTGATAAAACATAATATTTCTGATAATATAATCGTAAATAATTATGATTTAAAAGGAGCCTTTCTATGTCAGACATTTTACACTATATTATAGAGCACCCATTTTTTAGTCTCATTCTATTGGGAATTGTTGTACTAGCCTTCGGTTTAGCTCCATTTTCAAGTAGTTCAACAGAAAACAAGCGCTCGGCAATTATTAATAAGCACTACAACGATACTTTTAAGAAGTAAAAAGTCCAAACTGTAGCGGTTTGGACTTTTTTACTGTTATATTTTAGCTGTTTTCATCTTCCACAAGGTCATGTATATCTTTTTTTAACTCACTTGTTTGAATGATTGATTCTTCCCCTAAAGCGTTATATTTTTCTTTATCTTTTTTTGAGTAAACTTTTTTAGGATGGAATTTTTTGTTAATTAGAGTAATCATTTGACGACGCAAGTTCATTTCTTCATTAATATTTTGTTTGTCTCGTATCCAAGCAACTGTTAAGACAAATAACATGATCATTCCAATATATCCCAAAATTGGATACATGAGTCCGACAAGTTCCTTGAATCCCATAAATGAAAGAATGAAACCAATTATTATCGAGACGATAAGGTAAATACGAAACTTCTTGACATTATCACCTGAGAATCGTTTAGCGAGAGCATAAAAAAGACTAAAGGCAGTGTTAAATATTAAACCAAATATTACAATTGCGTAGGTAAACGCAAACAATGGATGAACCCTGTTGGCTAAAATTAACATGGGAATATCGACACCTTTTATACTATCTACATTAGCGAATAAGACAAGTGAAGCAACAGCAATAATCAATCCGACTATAGCACCACCAATGGTACCACTTTTTTTGGCGACACCAATTCGCATAATTGAGCCTCCAAGTACAAATGCCATGGATACACCGGTCATCACACAAAGTGCAAAATAATTTATGACAGCCATCCAAATATTCGGCATTGCGGGTGTAAGTTGACGAGCAACCATATCTAGATGGTTAAGGTTGTAACTTTTACCGATAAAAGTTTGACCAGCAATAATGAGTATCATAATAATTATTATTGGTGTGAATATTCCAATGATATTAGTGATTTTCTCAAAGTCCATAAAACTGACGATAATGACTAGGGCTGTACAAATCAAGGCACCAATCCAAATAGGAAAACCAAACTGCTGATGCAAATTAGAACCTGCTCCAGCAATCATGACAAAACCAATAACAAAACAAGAAATAATAAGGGATAGGTCTAAGATTTTATTGGTAATTGGATGAGCTATTTTTGATAATACTTCAGAATGGTCATTAGATCGATAATAACTTCCTAGTGTAAGGATTATTTTCCCAAAAAAAGCATTAAGTACAGCGAGAACTAAAACGCCTAATAAGCCGACTAATCCAAAGCTAACAAAATATTGCATAAGGTCCTGTCCAGAGGAGAGTCCTGCACTGACAATGATTCCTACGTAGGCAAGTGCTACTGATAAAATTTTCTTAAACATAAATATCCTTTCAACTATTTATTTCTAAAAAAGATTATTGTATTCTTTTTTAATTAGTAAGTTTATCAAAAATATTACATATTCTTTGTTTAGTGGTAAAGATGCTTAGAACATCTGTAATTGTTCAGAATTTTGTTACTAATGAAGCTACTTCTAAAGTAATAAACTCATTAAAAGAAGAAATTTCTTTGATGTTTGGTTAAAGACAACTAAGTATGAATAACCTATGTAATCTGGTAGATAGAGATAGGCAAAAGCCTGTCTTTTTTGTATAATAGAAGGTAACGATTAGTTTTTTTATAATCACAAGTAAGAACTAGGAAAGATAAAAATGCCAAATATTGAAGAATTAAAACAACGACAGGAGAAGATTCGTAACTTCTCTATTATTGCCCATATTGACCACGGTAAATCAACCCTTGCTGACCGTATTTTGGAAAAGACTGAGACAGTATCAAGTCGTGAGATGCAGGCGCAACTCCTTGATAGTATGGACCTCGAGCGTGAACGTGGTATCACTATCAAACTAAATGCCATTGAGCTTAACTATACAGCTAAAGATGGTGAAACATATATTTTCCACCTTATCGACACACCAGGACACGTGGACTTTACTTATGAAGTGTCACGTTCTCTTGCTGCCTGTGAGGGTGCAATCTTGGTGGTGGATGCTGCTCAAGGGATTGAAGCGCAAACACTTGCCAATGTTTACTTGGCCCTAGATAATGACTTGGAAATCTTACCAGTTATCAATAAAATCGACCTTCCAGCTGCAGATCCTGAACGTGTGCGTACAGAGGTTGAAGATGTAATCGGATTAGATGCTTCTGAAGCCGTGCTTGCATCAGCTAAAGCTGGTATCGGTATCGAGGAGATTCTCGAACAAATCGTTGAGAAAGTTCCTGCACCTCAAGGTGAAGTCGAAGCGCCTCTCCAAGCCCTTATCTTTGACTCTGTTTATGATGCCTACCGTGGGGTTATCCTCCAAGTGCGTGTGGTTAACGGAATGGTTAAACCGGGTGATAAGATTCAAATGATGTCTAATGGCAAGACTTTTGACGTTACTGAGGTTGGTATCTTCACGCCTAAAGCTGTTGGCCGTGACTACCTTGCAACAGGTGATGTTGGTTATATCGCGGCCTCAATTAAGACTGTTGCGGATACTCGTGTCGGTGATACAGTAACACTTGCGGATAATCCAGCAGCTGAGCCACTCCATGGCTATAAGCAAATGAATCCAATGGTCTTCGCCGGTCTTTATCCAATTGAGTCTAATAAATACAATGACTTGCGTGAAGCTCTTGAAAAGCTCCAGTTGAACGATGCCAGTCTTCAGTTTGAGCCTGAAACGTCTCAAGCCCTTGGTTTTGGTTTCCGTTGTGGTTTCTTGGGTCTTCTTCATATGGATGTTATCCAAGAGCGTTTGGAACGTGAGTTTAACATTGATCTCATCATGACAGCACCATCGGTAGTTTACCATGTTAACACTACTGACGGTGAGATGCTTGAAGTGTCTAACCCATCTGAATTCCCAGATCCTACACGTATTGATGCCATCGAAGAGCCTTATGTTAAAGCTCAAATCATGGTTCCTCAAGAATACGTTGGTGCTGTTATGGAGTTGGCACAACGTAAACGTGGTGATTTTGAAACCATGGAATATATTGATGATAATCGTGTTAACGTTATCTATCAGATTCCACTTGCTGAAATCGTCTTTGATTTCTTTGATAAATTGAAATCATCAACTCGTGGTTATGCAAGTTTCGACTATGAATTGTCAGAATACCGTCGCTCACAATTGGTGAAAATGGATATTCTCCTTAATGGTGACAAGGTCGATGCCCTTAGCTTCATCGTGCATAAGGAATTTGCCTACGAGCGTGGAAAACTTATCGTTGATAAACTTAAGAAAATCATTCCACGTCAACAATTCGAAGTGCCTATCCAAGCGGCTATCGGTCAAAAAATTGTTGCCCGTACAGATATCAAAGCCCTTCGTAAAAATGTCTTGGCAAAATGTTACGGTGGTGACGTTTCACGTAAACGTAAACTCCTCGAAAAACAAAAAGCCGGTAAAAAACGTATGAAAGCTATCGGTTCGGTTGAAGTCCCACAAGAAGCCTTCTTGTCAGTACTTTCAATGGACGAAGATGAGAAATAAGAGTAATAGTCAGAATGTGATGTTCTGGCTATTTTTGTAATAAAAGTTATGATAAAGATGATTTTAAGATTTCCCTTCTCAAAGCATGGAAGGATTTATACTGCGACTTTACTAATGCTTTTCTTTTTAGGAAATATATATACAAAGCACAAATTTCATGAAAAAGCTGTAGAAGAGTTACAGATTGCTCTAAAAGCTGATAAAGTAACTTCCAATGGGATTTTTGGTAGACGTCAACAATATGGTGCCATTAGTCATCAAGAACCCACTTACTATAATTCTGAAGATAATGTAGCTACTGAGATAATTGGTAGAAATCATTTTGTTCGCTATTACGACACCATGAGTAGTCTCCATCAAGCTCATTTGGTAGTTTATGATATCAACAAAAATTTTGAAAAGAAAATTATTAATTTGACCCCATATTTGAAGAAAATAAAAGATTTTAAAGATATTAAGGAGTTGGCTGTGTCTTTAAGCTCGATTGATGGTTATGATTATGTTTACTTGGAGAATTCTCAAAGTGGCAAGAAATTTGCTTACAATTTAGATACGAATCAATTTTTAACTAGAGACCTACCAGATTATTCTTACAGTAAGGATGAAATGCTTTATTTTGGTGATAAGAGTTCTGCTCGTAATCAGGTGAATGATAGCACCATGTGGGGATATTTAAAGAGAGAAGGAAACTTGGATGAGCTTTTAAGGAAGTCACCAGCCCCAGAGGACAGCTATTTATCTGCTCATCTAAATGTGATCCTAGAGATTGATAATGTAGCTACTTCAAAACAAGAGAATCAAATTAATCTATTTAAAGAAAATTCTGAGGTTAAGCATATTTACGAAGAGGCTGTTAATCAGACAAGAACAAACAGTAATACCTTAAAGAAATTTAAACTATTGACCCGTCAAGGTAAGGAGGGAGATTTTCCGGTCGGTCCAACTGAGCCAGTGAAAAGGAAAGAACCTGATAAACCAAGCGAAACAAAGAAAGTTCCAGAATTTAATGTTTTTCCTGATTCTATTTTTCCTGTTAAAACTTTAAGTTTCAGTGAGATTCTGAACAAAAAGGCTCAACAAGATTATCAGAAAGACTATCGAGCTTACGAAAAAGCACGTCAAAAAGTTCAAAAGGATTACGATAGGGAATATAAAGCCTATAAAAAGAAATTGGCTCAATATGAGTCCTATAGAGATAGAGAGTACGACAAACAATCACAAATCTATTTTTCCCCTGAAGAGCAAACCAATGATATCTTACATTGGTTGGGAACAAATGGAGAGCAAGCAATTGTAATTTCTGTAGAGGACGGTGCTGGTATTAGGAAGGAAATTCATTCTTTTGCTGATTTAAAGGATTGGGTGGATAAACATGATTACGATTCCAGTATTAAGTCAGACTTTAGAGACTACAAAGGGGTTGACTAAGTATTCTTGAATGCCAATGAGGCTTCTACAAACCCTACACAAGCATTTTTCTCAGCTTTAGGCTATAATAGACAAAAAGGAATCTTAGGAGGGCCACTATGGATATCATGAGTTTTATCCCCAGTCAGCGACAGGCTATTCTGGAGCGTTTTCAGCAAGTGGAGGCCTTGAGATTAGGCGCAATTCGTATTGAGTTGAAGGTTGCTAATCCTGTTGGCATCATCTATGAGTGTTTTATTTTAGCAGGGGAGAATTATTTTTCTGATCAAGTAGTGGTATCCTTCCGCATTCTCTATGAAAAAGACCTGGAACGCATTTCTTTGGATGTCGTAGATATCCCTGGTCGCTCAAGCTTGTCTAATTATCTCCAGTTAATAGAGATTTTTGAAGGCTTGCAAAATTATCTTAATCGAGAGTTTGCTAAGGTAAAAAATACATGAACATCTGATGGTTATCAGGTGTTTTTTTTGTGATAGAAGTTCAAAATTTCACAATCTTTTTTTCACAAGATTGTCTGAAAACTGTGCTATAATGATAACAGAATTGTGAAGTGATACAAGTTTGTGAAATAATGAGCAGACTTTGACACTTTGTGACTTATACTTGAAAGGAAAATTGGCTCTATCATTTTAGGGCCAGAAGGACTGTGTTCATGTCAGAAGAAAAGCAATTGTATGGTGCGGATTTAGTGGTTGATAGTTTGATCAACCATGATGTTGATTATGTCTTTGGGATTCCAGGTGCAAAAATCGATAGGGTTTTTGATACTTTGGAAGATAAGGGACCTGAATTGATTGTTGCCCGTCATGAGCAAAATGCTGCTTTTATGGCTCAAGGTGTTGGACGTATCACAGGGAAACCCGGTGTCGTATTGGTAACATCTGGTCCAGGTGTCTCAAATTTGGCTACTGGTTTGGTAACAGCGACAGATGAAGGAGATCCTGTTCTTGCTATTGGTGGTCAGGTTAAGCGTGCAGATCTTTTGAAACGTGCCCATCAATCAATGAATAACGTTGCTATGCTTGAACCGATTACCAAGTATGCTGCTGAAGTACATGATGCTAATACCCTTTCTGAAACGGTAGCGAATGCCTATCGCCATGCTAAGTCAGGGAAACCGGGTGCAAGCTTTATTTCAATTCCTCAAGACGTGACTGATGCTCCGGTCAGTGTTAAGGCTATCAAGCCTATGACAGATCCAAAACTTGGTTCAGCATCTGTTTCTGATATTAACTATCTCGCACAGGCGATTAAAAATGCCGTATTGCCAGTCTTACTTTTAGGGAACGATGCTTCATCAGAAGCTGTAACTTACTCTATTCGCCAGATTTTGAAACATGTTAAATTACCAGTTGTTGAAACTTTCCAAGGTGCTGGTATCGTGTCACGTGACCTTGAAGAGGATACTTTCTTTGGTCGTGTAGGTCTTTTCCGTAACCAACCGGGGGACATGTTGCTTAAGAAGTCGGACTTGATAATTGCCATTGGTTATGACCCAATTGAGTATGAAGCACGTAACTGGAATGCTGAAATTTCAGCACGTATTATCGTAATTGATGTTGAACCTGCTGAGGTGGATACTTACTTCCAGCCAGAACGTGAATTGATTGGTAATGTAGAAGCAACTTTAGATTTGCTTTTGCCTGCTATTCAGGGCTACAAATTACCTGAAGGTTCAGTAGAGTATCTTAAAGGGTTAAAAAATACAGTCGTCGAAGATGTTAAATTTGACCGTCAGCCTGAAGAAGGTACCGTACATCCACTCGATTTAATTGAGGTTTTACAAGAACAAACGGATGATGATATGACAGTTACCGTTGACGTTGGTAGTCACTATATCTGGATGGCTCGTTATTTCAAATCTTATGAACCACGTCATTTGCTTTTCTCAAATGGGATGCAAACTTTGGGGGTTGCTCTTCCGTGGGCCATCTCTGCAGCTTTGGTTCGTCCTAAGACAAAAGTCATTTCTGTTTCTGGTGACGGTGGTTTCCTCTTCTCAGCACAAGAATTGGAGACAGCAGTTCGATTGAAATTGCCAATTGTTCATATTATCTGGAACGATGGCCATTACAATATGGTGGAATTCCAAGAAGAAATGAAGTACGGTCGTTCATCTGGGGTTGACTTTGGTCCTGTAGATTTTGTAAAATATGCTGAGAGCTTTGGAGCGAAAGGTTATCGTGCAACAAGTAAAGAGGAGTTTTCTAGCTTGCTCCAAGAAGCCTTGGCTCAAGCTGTAGATGGACCAGTCCTTATTGATGTTCCAATTGACTATAAAGATAATATTAAACTCGGCGAAACTATTTTGCCAGATGAATTTTACTAAAAAGAGGGTGTAGACATGTCTGAAGCCATAAAATTATTTCAATATAATACTTTGGGAGCCTTGATGGCTGGGCTTTATGGAGGTACTTTAACAGTTGGTGAATTGTTGGAGCATGGAGACTTGGGTCTTGGAACATTAGATTCTATTGATGGGGAATTGATTGTTCTAGATGGCAAAGCCTATCAAGCTAAAGGCTCTGAAGGTAAAGTCGAAGTGGTAGAAGTTTCTCCAGATGAAAAAGTTCCCTATGCAGCAGTCGTACCTCACCAAGCTGAAGTTATCTTCCGTCAACGTTTTGAAATGACTGATAAAGAACTTGAAGAGCGCATTGAATCATACTATGATGGTGTTAATCTCTTCCGGTCTATTAAGATTAAAGGGCATTTTAAACACATGCATGTCCGCATGATACCTAAGTCGACTCCTGATACGAAATTTGCTGAAGTTGCGACTCATCAACCAGAGTACGAAGCTGATAATATTTCTGGTACTATCGTTGGGATTTGGACACCTGAAATGTTCCACGGGGTTAGTGTAGCCGGTTATCATTTGCATTTTATTTCAGATGATTTGTCATTTGGTGGGCATGTCATGGACTTCATTATTGATAATGGTATTGTTGAAGTCGGTCCAGTTGACCAACTTGATCAACGTTTCCCAGTTCAAGATCGTCAGTATCTCTTCGCTAAATTCAATGTCGATGAAATGCGTGAAGATATTACAAAGGCTGAATAAGCTTGTTTAAAGATATTAATAGATTATATTGAGAACTTTCCTAGATGATTAGGAAAGTTTTTTTATTTTTGAAATTATTAAGACATCGAAAGACTTGAAAGATCTAATCGATAAATTTACAAAAAAATCATAAAGTTTCGATATAGAAGTAAAATTAAAGAAAGACATGGTCTCTTATAATGCCTTATTTGAAAGTACTAGTAGAAGAGATTCCCACTGTTGTAGTGGCAACGGTTGATAAAATAGGACATCCTCATACAGCTGTTATGGACATGATGTGGGAGGATGGGAAAACAGTTTATTTTTTGACGGCTAATTATAAACCTCTCTACAAGTGATTTAAGGAAGATGGACGTGTAGCGGTGACGGGGATGACTCAAGGAACAAGAACTATGGATCGTAAATCCATTTCTTTAACGGGTCAGGTGGAATGGATTTGAAAAGAGCTCTTGGAGAGTTGTTGGAAGCTAATCCATATATGTACGATATATATCCGACAGAGGAGGGGCGTAGTCCCTTACAAGTTTTTCGTTTTAAAAAAGCAGTAGAGGACTATTATGATTTGAGGAAATTACCTCCCTTCCAAGCAGGACCTGTATTCGAAGTTTTTTTGTTATGAAAATTTTACTTTTCACTTGACAAGTGAGTGAACACTCACTATAATATTCTCATATTCGAAAGTGAGTAACCACTCACCTAGGAGGATGCAAATGAAAACATTGCTACATTTACAAGATTTAGAAAAATCTTTTGGTCGTCAAATGGTCTTAGATCACGTTGGTTTTGATTTACAGTCTGGAGAAATCATTGGTCTAATCGGTCCATCAGGTGCTGGTAAATCAACTATGATTAAAACCATGTTAGGAATGGAAAAGGCAGATAGCGGTATGGCTTTAGTCTTAGACCACACCATGCCAAATCGTCACATTCTGGGAGATATTGGCTATATGGCCCAGTCAGATGCTCTTTATGAGGCCTTGTCAGGACAAGAAAATTTGGAATTTTTCGGTCAGCTAAAAGGTCTATCAAAAAAAGACTTAAAGGAAGAAATTGCCCATGTAGCTCAAGTAGTCGATTTGACAGAGCATTTAAACAAGGCAGTATCTGGTTATTCCGGAGGGATGAAACGACGCTTGTCGCTAGCCATTGCGCTTTTAGGAAATCCGCAACTCTTGATTTTGGACGAACCAACTGTTGGAATCGACCCTTCGCTTCGTAAGAAAATCTGGCAAGAGTTGAAGGCGCTCAGAGACAAGGGGGTAGGAATCCTAGTCACCACCTATGTTATGGATGAAGCAGAGCTTACGGATAAGGTTGGGCTCTTGTTAGGTGGAAAAATCATTGCCTTTGATACACCAAAAAATCTCAAAGAAGGCTATGGTGTTTCAAGTATTGAAGAAGTCTTTTTGAAAGCAGAAGGAGAGTAGGATGAGAACCTTGGCTATTGCGAAAAAAGTGATGAAAGAATTGTTTCGTGACAAACGAACTCTTGCCATGATGTTTGTAGCACCAGTCTTTATTATGTGGTTGATGAATCTCATGTTTTCGGCTAGTACAGCCGTGAATATTAAACTAGCAACACAAGATCTGCCAACTAGTTTGGTGACAAAAATGGATGATCTGGACCATGTTAGTGTACAGACTTACAAGGATCTCAATCAAGCAAAGAAAGACTTAGCTGATGAAAAAGTAGATGCAGTGGTTTCTTATAAAAATGGTGAATATCAGGTAGATTATGCTAATACAGATGCCTCTAAAACATCTATGACTCGACAAGTATTGCGGACGAGTATCGCTAGTGAAGGAAGTAATCAACTAATGGCTCGTGTCAAACAAGCTCTTCCACAATTGAAATTGGAGGCAAAAGCTCCAGAAATCAAGGAATCCTACCAGTATGGTGATAAACATACAAGTTTTTTTGCAAGTATGATTCCAGTTTTGATTGGCTTTGTAGTTTTCTTTTTTGTTTTTTTGATTTCAGGTATGGCACTTTTGAAAGAGCGTACCAGTGGTACACTAGAGCGTTTATTAGCAACTCCAGTCAAACGTTCTGAAATCGTTTATGGTTACATGTTGTCTTACGGACTCATTGCGATTCTTCAAACAGCAGTCGTAGTCCTAGCAGCTATTTGGTTATTAGATGTAGAAGTTGTCGGAAATCTATTTAATGTTATAATTGTTAATGTAGTACTGGCTCTTGTGGCGTTGGCCTTCGGAATTCTCTTGTCTACCTTGGCGAAATCAGAATTTCAAATGATGCAATTTATTCCCCTTGTCTTTATGCCGCAGCTCTTTTTCTCTGGAATTATTCCATTGTCATCAATGGGAGACTGGGCTCAAACGGTAGGGAAATTTTTGCCATTGACCTACTCAGGTGATGCAATGAGTCAGATTATTCTTTACGGACGTAGCATTGGAGACGTTTTGCCAAATATCGGCGTTCTACTGATTTTCCTTGTCATTTTGACAATCCTCAATATTGTAGGCTTGCGCCGTTATCGTAAAGTTTAAAGAAAAACACGAAAAAATACTAAAAGGGTTGAATGTTCAATGGATAAGACTATTTTTGAATCATTTGAAGATTACTTAGAGGAGGCAGATTATCCTCAAGGGAAGAAAAAGATTATGCGGTCGGCAGTAGATCTCATTTCTAGCAAGGGCTATAATGGCACCTCTACCCTTAACATAGCTAAGCATGCTGGACTCAGTCAGGCTACCTTATTTAAGTATTTTAAAACGAAAGTCGATTTGTTAACAGCTATTTTACACCCTGTAGTTCCAGGATTATTCGGGAGCTTTTTCGAAGAACTGTTAACTTTTGAAACGGTAGAAGAAAAAGTTCATTATCTTGTCCATAATCGAATGACCTATCTCAAAAAAAATCGTGCTCTGATAAAAATCATTTTTCATGAAATATTCTCTAATAATAAACTAAGAAATGAACAGAAGTTTATCTGGAATTCTATCCAGGATAAACTTCTGATACTCCACAAGGAATTGCTGGCAGATTCACGTGTTAATCCTGAACTAACCATTCCTCAAATGGTTCGCATCTGTATAGGGCCTTTGTTAGCTTACTTCTCTCAACTATATATCGTTGGTGATAATGGTGAAATGGCAGAAGAGGACTTAGACTTGTTAGAAAAGCAAATCTTAGGTGGTTTGTGGAAGTAGCAAGTTTCTAAATATAGAATGAAAAACAACTTTTAAAAGTTGTTTTCGTGAGACAAGAAAAGAGAGTGGGACAGAAATCGGTAATTCGTTAGAATTCGATTTCGTCGTCCCACCTCCGCACAGTTGAGTAGGGCTGTAAAAGCTGATGAAATCAGCGTAGTAGAGCCCACTCAACCACTGCGTCTTGCTCGACAATCCAAAACCAATATCGAGGCTAGGACTTTTGTCCCAGCCTCGATATTGGTAGATAGGGAAATTCACCTCCTAATCAAATTCAAGTTTTTGCATATCAATCTCTCTATTTTTAGAGAGATTTTTTCTTTATACTAGTGTCAGAAAGTAAGGGAGGTAGTTGAAATGATTGAAAATAGCTTGTTTTCCATTTCAGTATTCTTAGCGGGAGTCTTATCTTTTTTCTCTCCGTGTATTTTACCGTTGATGCCCGTCTATGTAGGGATCTTATTAGATTCTGAGCATGAAAAAACGGTGCGTATTTTTGGAAGAGATGTTTCTTGGTATGGTTTGGTTAAGACCCTCTGTTTTATTGCTGGTCTATCAACCGTATTTCTCATCCTAGGTTATGGTGCGGGTGCCCTGGGTCAGGTACTTTATGCTCCCTGGTTCCGTTACCTACTAGGAGGGATTGTCATCTTATTGGGAATCCATCAGATGGGCCTCATCAATTTTCAGCAACTCCAAAAACAAAAGAGTATCCAACTGAAGAAGGACGAAAAACGCAACGAATTCTTCAATGCCTTTCTAATTGGAGTGACCTTTAGTTTTGGGTGGACTCCTTGTGTCGGACCTGTATTGAGCTCCGTTTTAGCGATTGCGGCTTCTGGAGGAAATGGTGCTCTACAAGGAGCGCTCTTAATGCTGGTTTACACCTTGGGCTTAGCTCTTCCCTTCCTACTCTTGGCTCTGGCTTCAGGCTGGGTCTTGCAACGCTTTGCCAAACTCAAGCCCCATATGGGGACCTTGAAAAAAATCGGTGGTGCTCTCATCATCTTGATGGGCATCTTGCTCATGCTGGGCAATCTCAACAGCCTAGCATCCTTGTTTCATTAATTTGGGAAAATTAAAGGAGAAACATCATGAAAAAAATTCTTACACTTACCATTGCTACACTTAGCCTCGTCACTTTAGCTGCTTGTTCTGGACAAAAGTCTGATTCAAATATGAAAAAGACAGACAATAGTAGTATGATGAAAAAAGATGACATGAAAAAGGAAGACATGAAAAAAGACGATATGAAAGATTCGTCTATGATGTCTGACAGCAGTTCTAAAATGAAAGACGATATGAAAGAAGATGAGATGAAATCGAGTGATTCAGGGATGAAGGACGACATGAGTGACTCATCTGACATGAAATCAGACCAATAAAGGACAATAGGAAGAGGAGGTCGTCTGCTTGGGCGACTTTCTCCCTATTTAAAGAGGAGGAAGACATGAAAAAAATGGCTTTAATAGCGACAGGACTTTTCTGTGTAGGATTGTTAGGGGCTTGCTCTGGCCAGGGGATGGAGTCATCCAATAAAAGCGAGACTAAGCAGACAGCCAAAACGGGAGGTTCAGAGCAAGCTGGCAAGAAGGTTCAGGATTTTAGTCTGCAAGGAGTAGACGGCAAGACCTACCGTTTATCAGATTACAAAGGGAAGAAAGTCTATCTCAAGTTTTGGGCTTCCTGGTGCTCAATCTGTCTTTCAACATTAGGTGACACAAATGATTTAGCAAAGGCAGAGGAGGGGAAAGATTATGTAGTTCTAAC
Source organism: Streptococcus parasalivarius (assembly GCF_054785155.1). Taxonomy (NCBI): domain Bacteria; kingdom Bacillati; phylum Bacillota; class Bacilli; order Lactobacillales; family Streptococcaceae; genus Streptococcus; species Streptococcus parasalivarius. Next base: position 258,840 of record NZ_BAABOB010000002.1, on the reverse strand, counting down.
TGTTGTCGCTCCGACATTCAATGGGGAAAAATCAGCCGATGACTTTAAAAATTGGTACCAGGCTTTGGACTACAAAGATTTCCCAGTCTTGATGGACAGTAAGGGGGACTTGCTCAAAGAGTATGGGATTCGCTCTTATCCATCTGCTCTCTTTATTGCGAGCGATGGAACTCTCGCCAAGACCCATATCGGCTATATGAGTAAGGAAGACATCGTCCAGACTCTAAAAGAAATGAAGTAAGGAGGACATAAAATGGAAACAAAATGGAAACTCATTTCCGTTCTTTTAGTGGGCCTGCTTTGTTTTGGACTCTTTTTCCTTATCAAAGGATCCATGGCCTTGGATACATCAGATGCGACGACTGAGCAGATCAAAAAGAAGGAAGAAAAAGTCAATCCAGAAGACCAACGAGAAATCTATCTAGCTGGTGGTTGCTTCTGGGGTGTGGAAGAGTATTTTTCCCGTGTTCCAGGCGTCATTGATGCCGAATCAGGTTATGCTAATGGTAAAGGGGATACCACCAAGTATGAACTGGTCAACCAAACAGGGCATGCCGAAACGGTACACATCACCTATAATGTCAAGAAGGTTTCTCTGAAAGAACTGCTTCTACACTATTTCCGGATTATTGATCCAACATCAAAAAACCGTCAAGGAAATGATCAGGGCAGTCAATATCGGACAGGAGTTTATTACACCGATCAAGCAGATTTGCCAACCATAAATCAAGTATTTGAAGAAGTGGCGAAGAAATATGATAAGCCTTTGGCTGTAGAAAAAGAAGAACTTGCTAATTATATCAAGGCAGAAGACTACCATCAGGATTATCTGCAGAAACATCCGAATGGCTATTGTCATATTGATGTGAATCAAGCTTCTTATCCGGTTATTGACGCTAGTCGCTATCCAAAGCCGAGCGATGAAGAGATCAAGAAGAAGTTATCGCCCGAAGAATATGCAGTGACGCAAGAAAATGATACAGAGCGTGCTTTTTCTAACCGCTATTGGGATAAGTTTGAAGCGGGCATCTATGTAGATGTCGTAACAGGAGAGCCCCTCTTCTCCTCCAAGGATAAATTTGATTCTGGTTGTGGCTGGCCAAGTTTTAGCCGTCCCATTAGTCCGGATGTGGCAACCTACAAGGAAGATAAGAGTTTCAATATGACTCGGACAGAGGTTCGGAGTCGAGTAGGAAATTCCCATCTAGGCCACGTCTTTACTGATGGACCTAAGGAAAAAGGTGGTCTTCGCTACTGCATCAATAGTTTGTCAATTAAATTCATTCCTAAAGCAGAGATGGCTGAAAAGGGCTACGGCTATTTGTTGGACTATGTCTGAGACTTTTTGCGACCTACTTTGATATAATGAGTATAATAAAGGGAAGTAGGTGAAACACATGTATTCAATCATGATTGTAGAAGACGAAGAGCTGGTTCGGCAGGGACTTACTTCTCTAGTGAATTATGAACAGTTTGGGATGAAGGTCATTGACCAAGCGGAGAATGGGCGAATAGCTTGGGAAAAATTTCAAGCACAACCGGCTGATCTTCTCTTGACGGATATCAATATGCCACAGATGAATGGCTTAGATTTGGCCCAACTGGTCCGAGAGAAAGCTCCGTCCTGCCATATCATCTTTCTAACAGGCTATGATGATTTTGAGTTTGCTCGGAAAGCCATTCGACTCGGAGCAGATGACTATCTCCTCAAGCCCTTTTCAAAAGCGGATATTGAAGAGATGCTGGGGAAAGTCAAGAATAAGCTAGACGAGGAACGAAAGAAAGCCCAGGTTGAAACCTTGGTGGATCAGAGGCCTTCGACAGAGTTGGAAGAGGCTATTCATTCCCGCTTATCGGATTCCCAATTGACCCTCAAGGACTTGGCTTCTCAACTGGGTTTTAGTCCCTCTTATCTGAGCGTCCTAATCAAGAAAAAATTGGGCCTCCCTTTTCAAGAATACTTGATCCAAGAACGGATGAAAAAGGCCAAACTTTTACTCTTGACGACCGATCTCAAGATTTATGAGATTGCAGATCAGGTTGGCTTTGAGGATATGAACTATTTTTCTCAACGCTTTAAACAAGTAGTCGGTGTAACCCCAAGACAATACAAAAAAGGAGAGCATGAATGAAACGATACCCTTTGCTGATTCAGCTGATTGTCTATGTATTTGTCTTCATTCTCTTGCTCTTGGGTTTAGTCGGTAGTCTATACTATCAAACTAGCTCAGCAACCATTGGCCAACTGACGGAGCGGACAACCCGCAATAGTATCGACCAGAGTAGTCAGTTTATCAACTCCTATCTGAAAAAATTGAAGCAGACCACCTCGGTCCTCAGCAAAGAAGAGAGTATTCGTCAGTTTGCTCAAGACAAGGAGGTAAGCCCAGAATCCGTTCAAAGTCTGATGCGAACCATTATTGAGACAGACCCAGATCTGGTTTCGGCTGTCTTGGTGACCAAGGATGGACGCCTCGTTGCTACGGATTCTCAAATTAGCATGCAGACCTCATCGGATATGATGAACGAAAGCTGGTATCAGGAAGCTATCAAGGAGAGGGCCATTCCAGTCTTGACGCCGGCCCGGAAGGAATCCTTGTCTTCAGAGAAGGACAAGTGGGTGATTTCTATCACCCAGGAAGTGGTGGATGCTTCTGGTCAAAATCTAGGAGTTTTGCGCCTAGATATTGATTATCAGAGTCTAGAGGCTTATCTGGATCATCTCCAACTAGGCAAAAAAGGCTTTAGTTTCATCGTCAATCAGAAGCATGAATTTGTCTACCATCCTAAAAAGACAGTCTATTCTTCCAGTCAGGAAATGCAGGCCATGCAACCCTATATTGCTGTCAAGGATGGCTATGCCCAAAAGGGGCAGAACTTTGTCTACCAAATTGCTATACCAGAGAGTGATTGGACCTTAATTGGAGTGGCTTCTCTGGAAGGTCTCCAGATGCTTCAGTCACAGATGCTTTATTCCTTTATAGGTTTAGGGGCTTTCGTCCTCATCATGTGCTGGCTGGGAATCTGGTTCATTCTGCGCTTGTGGATTAAACCTCTACAAGACTTGCAGGCTGTCATTCTGAAAATAGGAGCTGGTGATTCCCACTTGCGGGCGACCACCAAGGGATCGCCTGAATTGGTAGATCTTGCTCAAGCCTTCAACCGTATGTTGGATCAAATTGAAAACCTTATGCAATTGGTTAAAGATGAGGAACAAAATGCACGACGCTATGAACTGCGAGCTCTTTCAGCCCAGATCAATCCACATTTCCTCTATAACACCTTGGATACCATTGTCTGGATGGCTGAGTTTAATGATGGTCAGCGCGTGGTTGACTTGACTAAGTCCCTAGCCAAATATTTCCGCCTTGCTCTCAATCAAGGACAAGAACAAATTAGTCTTCAGGATGAAATAGACCATGTGAGCCAGTATCTCTTCATTCAGAAACAACGCTATGGGGATAAGTTGAATTATGAAATTTTAGAAGAGGAGATGTTGGGAGATTATCAGCTTCCTAAGCTGGTCCTACAACCCTTAGTGGAGAATGCCATCTATCATGGCATCAAGGAGATGGATCGGCCGGGCATGATACGAGTCACTTCGGAAATCAAAGAAGAACAAGTGGTCCTGACGATTTACGATAATGGACGAGGCTTTGCCTTGTCTGAGTCGACAGACCAAACCCTTCTTCGACTAGGAGGCGTTGGTTTGAAAAATGTGGATCAACGCTTGCGGTTACAGTTTGGGACTAGCTATCATATGGAGATTGATTCTAAGGCTAATAGCTATACGAAAATCACTCTTTATTTGCCCCTCACATCACGTGATGAACATTCATAGGAGAGTGGAACAGAAATCGGTAATTCGTTAGAATTCGATTTCGTCGTCCCACCTCCGCACAGTTGAGTAGGGCTGTAAAAGCTGATGAAATTAGCGTAGTAGAGCCCACTCAACCACTGCGTCTTGCTCGACACTCCAAAGACAATTGAGAGGCTAGGACTTTTGTCCCAGCCTCTTTATCTTCAATCTGAAATCTCAAGTCATAAACTTGAGATTTTTTTATCTAAAACGACGAAGCGATTCTAGCATTTCAGTTCTACAAATTAGGTTATATTATTTGTTACTCAACAGATTTCAGAGCTTCGAGCATATTGACTATCTTAAGATGTTGGTTTACAAAGACACCCAGACCTGTCAGAATGACAATAACTACAAGTGTTGGAACGGCGTAGATGAGCCAGCCAAGACTTGGATTGAACATGGTATTGTCAGGAGGGATAACATCTACCATGTATTGATGCAGTCCCAATCCAACTCCGAATCCAACCAAGATACCAATGAGTGAAAGATAAATTGTTTCTCGATAAATGTAGAGCGTCACTTCTTTATTAAAGAAACCTAGAACCTTAATGGTTGATAATTCGCGAATACGCTCTGCCACATTGATATTAGTCAGATTGAAGAGAACAACAAAAGCAAGAAGGATAGAAACACCAATCAATACTGCCATAACACGACTAAGTGAGTTTACAATAGTCTTGATTTGTGCTTTTTGAGTTGTATTTTGAACAACGCCTTTTACACCATCAAGCTTCATAAATTGACTTGCTATTTTCTCAACATTTTTATCTGAGTGATTCTTCAGTGTAAGAAGATTAGCATTCTGGTTAGCTTTTTCACCGAAAGCATTCTTATAAGTAGTTTCATTCATAAAGATGAAGTGTCCCATGTACATCTCAGAAATACCAGCAACTTTGAGTTTAATGTCCTTGTCCTGACTATTTTGAACGGTTATATAATCACCGACAGAAACACCGGCTAGGTCTGCCAACTTCTCAGAGATAATAATACCTTTGTCTGTCAAATCTAGTTTCTGACCAGTTTTACGATCATTAAGTTTGATGTAATTTTGAAGTGTGTTTTTATCTTTGTCTTTGATGACAAGTGTTGTGATATCTTGACGATCATTATTACTTCCTACATCTTTTGATAGTGTTTCGTAATGAATAGAAAGATGCTCCTTGACGTTGTTTTTGTTTATTAATTGTTGTAAGTTCTCTTTTTCTTGCTCATTAAGATTATCCTTATTGGCTACAATCATATCGTAACGAATGATGTTAGGGAATTGGCGAGTGTTAAGATCTCCAATAGAAGAACGAATACCGAGTCCAGCAAAAAGAAGAGCGATTGAACCACAAACACCGAAAATAGTCATGAACATCCGTTGCTTGTATCGGAAAATATTACGGGCAGTTACTTTTTGTGTAAAGCTCATTCGTTTCCAAAGAGGGCTGATGCGCTCAAGAAGAATCTTAGAACCTGATGTTGGAGGTTTTGGAAGAAGAAGTTGAGCTGGCTTTTGACCTAATTCACGCTTAGCCACTATAAAGGCAGGAAGAACAGCGGACAAGAGAGCAAGAATAATGGCTAGAACAGTTTTAAAAGGATAGAAGTGTAGTTCAATAGGTGCGATTAGGATACTATTCTTAAAGCCACTGTATATGATGGAAGGAAGAAGAACATGCCCAGCAACAACACCAATAGCAGTACCAATCATGCTGGTTACAAATCCATAAATGAGGAATTTACGGATGATGTCCTTATTTTGGTAACCAAGAGCTTTAAATGTCCCAGCCTTAATGCGTTCTTCTTCAACGAAGCGTCCCATCGTTACGAAGGTTACCAAGGCAGCAATAAAGTAGAGAATAACAGGAAAGATATTACTTAGATTCTTAAAAACAGAAGCGTTAGTCTCATAGGAAACATAACCTTGTGACCAAGGAGCTTCATGACGTGTGTAGACATCATAACTTGGTTCGGTAATGCTATCTACTTTTTCCTGAGCTTCCTTTAGTTGCTCCTTCTTAGCAGCTATTTCATTTTGTGCTTGTGTCAATTGCTCCTGAATAAGAGGGTTCTTATCTTGACCACTTGCTTTGGTTTGTTCCACTTTTTGGTTAAGTTCAGTCTCTGCTGTCTGAAGTTGACTTGTTTGTTGGTCAATTTCAGCTTGAGGATCAGCTTTTAATTCTTTCAAACGTTTAGCTGGTTGATTTTTTACTAATTTTTTAAGATCATCCTTGTGTTTGGAAATTTTGTCAGTGTAATCCTGTGTATAGGGATTAGCAGTACTTACATCTTTGTAAGCTAATCGTGCAATCATGTAGACATCAGAGTCAAAACTTGATTCAGGAACAACCGCATAACCTTTGAGCTCCCCACTACCAGCTGTAGATGAACCAAGGTCTACAGTTGATAAAATTTCAGACGACTGAACAAAGCCAGTGATGGTAAAACTGTGTTCTTTTAAGACATCTTTACCGTTGTCAGCCTTTTTTTCACTAAAGTCAATTTTGTCACCAATCTTATATTTGTCTTGATAGACTGAGGAAAGAGCAATCTCACCTTGCTTGTTTGGAAGTTTTCCTTTTACGACCTCATAAGTTGAGATGTCTTTAGGTTTTGAAAATAGTCGAAAGGCATCAGTGGAATTTTTCAGAACTACATCTTTAAAGTAACCGTACTCAATGTTTGCATCTGATGAGACTTGATTTATAAGGTCTTGATCCGATTGGTTAAGACCATAGCTACCAGTAAGCGTGAGGTCAGCTGTTTGGTGTTTGGTGAAATAGTTTGTTGCAGTGTGTTGCATATCAGGAGTCGTCACCTTTAGACCCACAAGGGCGAAAGACCCCAAAGCCATGAGTGAAGCAATAGAAATCACGCGTCCTTTAGAACTGGCGAAAGACTTTCTGACATCCTTCCAATAAGTTTTACGATTCATGAGGCATCCTTTCTAGTACTCGAGAGTATCGATATCTTGAGGATTTGAATTGAGTTCGATACTTTGGACACGAGCATCATGCATACGAATGACACGATCTGCGATTGGTGCAAGAGCTCCATTATGAGTGACAATGATAACTGTAGCACCTTCATTACGAGCCTTGTCTTGGAGAATCTTTAAGACCTGTTTTCCGGTATTATAATCTAAGGCACCTGTCGGTTCGTCACAGAGGAGAATCTTAGGATTTTTCGCTACGGCACGAGCGATGGCTACCCGTTGTTGCTCCCCACCAGATAACTGTGCAGGAAAGTTGTTGATGCGTTTACCAAGACCAACGTCATATAGGGTTTGTTCAGCATCTTTGGCATCTGATACGATTTCAGAGGCCAATTCAACATTTTCTTTGGCTGTTAAGTTTGATACTAAGTTATAGAATTGAAAAACAAAACCAACATCGTCTCTGCGATAAGCTGTTAGTTGTTTAGCGTTATAATTGGAGATGTCTTTACCATCGATGATTACTTTTCCTTCGTCATTGGTGTCCATGCCACCAAGAATGTTAAGGACGGTTGACTTCCCAGCGCCAGAGGAACCTAGTATGATAACCAACTCTCCTTTTTCAATCTCAAAGTTAATATCATTGTTTGCGATGATTTCCACATCACCAGTTTTATACCGTTTGTAACTGTGTTTCATTTCAATATATGCCATTGCGCATTGTCTCCTTTATAGGTTAATAAGCGTTAAAACAACAACTTGTTGAATTAATGCGGAGGTTATTATAAATCATTTCAAAACAAAATGCTACAACAAAAATAGACAATATGTTGAAATAAGATTTAAGATGTCTTAAGTCGTCAAAAAGTTAAAAAATGTAGTAATAAGCTACAGCTCTTGACAATGTCTTTATTGAGAATATAATAGAAACAACAACATGTCTATTTAAGGAGACCCTATGCAACAACGAAAAACAACTACTAAAGATGATATAAGACAAGCTTTTATTCTTCTCTTGTCTAAAAACAATCTTAATGATATTTCTGTTAGTCAATTGACAAAAAAAGCAGGTATTAATCGTTCAACTTTTTACCTGCATTATATAGACAAGGAAGACTTTCTCCAACAACTAAAAGAAGAAACCATGCAAGATATTACTGAAATACTTGAAAGAAAGAGAGGCAATCCTCAAAAGGCGCTGGAAGAGGTACTGACTTACTTTGCAGAAGATATTTCCCTTTTTTCACAAATTGCTCAAAAGCATGATTTTAGTTTCGCAGATAATGTACGTTCCTTTATTAATGGAGTTATAGAGGACACCCCGTCTTCAGTTCCCATCATCGTTGAGACTTTTAACATGCCAGAACAATATGCCATAAATATGTTTGTTTCAGGACTTATTGGAGTGATTACTGAGTGGATTATAAAAGGAGCACAAGAAAGTCCTCAAGAGCTGACTAAAATAATAATGAACTCACCGAGTATGGCGTGGTTTAGTGAATAAGGATAGGATTAACAAATAGTATATATCACATGATTAAGCATTCTCTTGAACTCTCAGATTTAATAAGAACAATAATTTAAGGAGCCCTTCATGTCAATAAGTCAATATACCATCCCACAATTTATCGTTGATGCTTTTACAGATACCGTTTTTAAAGGGAACCCAGCTGCTGTTTGTCTTCTGGACGAATGGTTGTCGGATAATACCTTACAGAATATTGCCAAAGAAAATAATCTCTCTGAGACAGCTTTTACGGTAAAAAAGAACGGTTATTACGATTTACGTTGGTTTACTCCCGGTGGAGAAATCGATTTGTGTGGTCATGCTACTTTAGCAACTGCCTTCATTCTCTTTCAATTTATAGAAGTAGATGTTGATAGTCTAACCTTTACAACTCAGAGTGGGGAGCTTTTGGTAACCAAAAGAGGAGAGCTATATGAGCTGAATTTCCCAGTTTACTCGATGCACAAAGTTCCAGTAACAAGTGAGATGGAAGAAGCAATCGGCGTCCGTCCGCTTGAAGCGTGGCTTGGAAGAGATCTAGTCTGTATCCTCCCTCATGAAAATGATGTTATTGCTGCGACTCCAGATTTCGATAAAGTAAAAGCATTAGATGGCTTACTCCTAAATATCACAGCTAAAGGTAAAAACTATGATACCGTTACGAGAAGTTTTGCTCCAAAATTATCTATTGAGGAAGATCCAGTCTGTGGGTCAGGGCATTGTCATGTCATTCCTTTATGGGCTAATAAGTTAGGACAAGTAGAATTTAGAGCTTATCAAGCCTCTAAGAGAAGTGGTCATCTTATTTGTCGACTAGAAGGCGATAGGCTTTATCTTGCGGGAAAAGCTGCCCTCTATAGCTGTGGAGAAATTTATGTTATGGACTAAATTTCAATCCACTACAAAAGAGTAGAAGTATTATCAATAACAATTAGACTAATAATCCAAACAAAAGATGTCTAGCTGAGCTAGGCATTTTAAATTATCTCATATTTCTTGAAGAATTTTCAGAAAAGACTTGACAATTTTGAAAATAAGCGTATGATATAGAGTATGAACTTAGAAATAGTAATTTTACTATATTAATCTATGTCGACTACGGTTGGTATTGTGAAAAGACTAAATAGTTCTATTAACTATTCTATAGAGCGTTGCGTCCGAAAGTCATTCCTGACACGGCTCTTTAAAAACAAAAGGAGAAGATTATGAAAACAGAACCGATTCATCGTACCAGTATGTGGAAATTTAAGTTAAGTGCTTCCACCATGACTTTGATTCCCGCTGCCGTGGGGATTAACTATGTTGCCAAAGCCTTGGCGGAGGGGTTAAAGTTGCCCGTTTGGCTGGGATCTTTGGGAACCTTTCTTGCCAGCATGTTGGCTGGGCCGGTTGCCGGTGCCATCAGTGGTTTCATCAACAACGTGATCTATGGGCTGACCTTATCGCCAATTTCAACCGTGTATGCGATTACCAGCATCGGAATTGGGATTGCTGTCGGAGTTTTGCACGCCAATGGGTGGTTCTCGTCAGCGCGACGAGTATTTGTTTCTGCTATTATTATTGCCATCGTTTCAGCTGTCATTTCAACGCCACTCAACGTCATCTTTTGGGGTGGTCAGACCGGTATCGCTTGGGGTGACTCATTGTTTGCGGTAATGGTCGCCAATCATGCACCAGTGTGGCTGGCCTCATTTACCGATGAGTTTGTCTTGGATATTTTGGATAAAGTCTGCGTGGCCTACCTGGCATTCTTCATCTATCGTCAGCTGCCGAAGCGGATGGTGCACTTCTTTAGCGGTGATAAATGATGACTGATCAAACATTGATTTCTGGAGCGCCACGGGTCAAGCTCAAGTGGTACCAGGTGATCGATCCGATTACTAAGCTCTTGTTCATCTTGGACATGACGTTGTTGAGCTTTGCCAGTATGAATTTATTGCTTCAGGCCGGATTAATTCTTGTCGCAACATTGCTATTGTTATTTTCCAAATTGAGTTCTACCATCTTTAAGGCGCTGGGATTCAGCCTGTTTCTGATTTGCACCATGCTGATCATCCAAGGGTTATTTTACAGTCGGAATCAAACTGTGCTGTTTTCTGTGCTTGGGGTGTCGTTCTACAAAGAAGGCCTGATTTACGCCACCACTCTGGGTTGTCGAGTATTGGTGATTATTTTGACCAGTGGCTTTTTTATAGTGACCACGAGTATTTCAGAAAACGCGGCCTATTTGGAACTGTCCGGATTGTCTTATAAAACCGTCTACGTTCTGATGTCGGTGTGCTATATTTTGCCGGAAATGATGCGCAATATGCGGAAAATCCAGCAGGCACAAAAAGTTCGCGGAACCAATCCGCAAAAAACGTTGATTCAGAAATTAAAGTCAGTCCTGCCGGTTCTAATTCCATTGGTGATTAAGACCTTGGATCAATCGATGGCGCGGTCGATTTCGCTCCAACTGAGAGGTTTTGATAATCCCAACCGGATTGTCAGAACCTCCCAGCGCGTGTATCGCCTGTCGCGGACGCTGCACATTGGTCTGACTGGATTGGCAATTTTATTGATTGGGTGGAAGATATGGAAGAAAATAAACGGATTGTAATTGAAAATTTGACCACCCGTTATCCGGGTACTGAGCAACCACAACTGCGTCAGATTAACGCGGAGGTTCATACCGGCCAGGTGGTTGGGATTATCGGGAATAGCCACTCCGGCAAATCGACTTTGTGCCGTGTGCTGGCAGGGGTCATTCCCAAAATTGTGTCTGCTGAGATTGAGGGCGACTGGCACATGTTTGGCCAGCGAGTGTCCGACAATTGGCCCGTTTATAATGCCATGAATGGAGTTGTACTGCAAAATCCAGCTGGCCAACTAAGCGGGTTGGCAGACACGGTTGCCGATGAAATCGCCTTTGACTTGATTAATCAGGGAATGGCTGAAGGACTGATTCAAAAACGGGTTGAAGAAGTTGCCACGCAAATGGGGCTGATTGAACAGCTGAATTTGCGTCCCGAGAGCCTTTCCGGTGGTCAGATCCAGCGGTTGGCAATTGCCACGGCGATTGTGGCTAATCCTGCTGTTTTGATTATGGATGATCCGACCAGTCAGATGGATCCCCTTGGCCGCCGGCAATTTTTCCAATGGCTGGCCCAAGTCAAAGAGACAACTGTCTTCATTGTCACTAGTGAAATTGACGATTTGTGCGAAGTCGCCGACGTTGTGTGGGTGCTGCACGAGGGTCAATTGGTAGCCCAGGGCAGGCCGGGTGAGGTGTTTAATCATTTGGCAGCTGACTGGCAGATTCCAGCCCCGACAATCCAGCAACTTGCTCAAAAAATGGATTGGCACTTGGCTGATGGCCGGTATCCGGTGAATGGCGCTGATCTGAAGGAGGCTTGTTATGTCCACAATTGAACTGAACCACCTGACGTTCACTTATCCGGAACGGTCCTTTAGCTTGGATGTTGAAGACAAACACTTCGCCGATCCGATGGTGGCGATTGTCGGCCAAAATGGTGCCGGTAAATCAACGCTCTTCAAATTGTTGACGGGCTTGCTGACACCACAAACCGGTGTGATTAAGATCGATGGAGAAAATTTTAATGATCTTAAACCAGTCGAAAAGTTACTGAAGGTTGGGATTACTTTTCAGAATCCTGACGATCAGCTTTTCAACCCGACCGTTCAACGAGAGGTGGAGTGGAGTGTCGCGCAGGTCATGGATGACCACGACACGATTACGAGGCGGGCTTTAGCGGCTCTAAAAAGAGTTGGCTTGGATGATAAAGCAGCTGAAAGTCCATATGACCTGTCATTGTCGGAACGCAAGCTGTTGAGCGTTGCCACAGTTTTGGCAGTGGATCCGGCGATTTATTTATTTGATGAGCCGATGATGTCGCTTGATTGGGAAAGCCGGCGCAAGTTGACCGCAATTTTCCATCAGTTGGCTGATTCGGGTCACCAAGTTGTGACCATCACCCATGACATGGATTGGGTCGCCGCCGAGTTTGAGTCGGTGTATGTTATGGAACACGGGAAGTTTGGCTTCGCCGGCAGTCCACGGGAATTGTTCAGCGATCACGAACTTGTCCAGCGAGTGGGATTACTACCACCGCGGATTATGGACATAGCGGAGTCGCTGGGTGATTCACAGACATATTTATCGGTTAATGATTATTGCCAGAAAAATCGAGATGTATAGAAAAAGTCACCTCTGCGGGTTTTCCAGGTTGAAGGATTAACTTCAGCTTCTGGCAAGAACTCACGGTTCTTTTCTACCATTTGTCAAGTCTATCAAGGCTTTAAGTAAAAAAAAGAGATAAGACAGTATCTATTCTGAGGTTACTGTCTTATTTTTAACACTTTTTGATCTATCAAGCCCAGTTCAAAAAAGAACAGCAGGAATTTGTTGCCCGTAAATTGGATGCGGTGGGATGGACCAAGTACCTCTCAATTAGTGTACTTTGGTGGCTAGCTTTTGGTCTTATTTACCAGTCAATTGGAGCTAATCGTACTTATCGTGATTCTATTACTGATGCGACAAACGGTGTTGGTCAGCTCTTGATGACAGCTGTATATCGTGAGCAATGGATTTTCTGGGCAGCCACTAATATTTTCTCTATCTACCTCTGGTGGGGAGAAAGCCTTCAAATTCAAGGGAAATACTTCATTTATCTTATCAACAGTCTTGTTGGTTGGTACCAATGGAGCAAGGCAGCTAAGAAAGCTTAATACTTATGTTTATCAATTAATAAGAGGATCCAGTAGGGTCCTTTTTTTGTGTTTTTACAGTGAAGCAAAAGTCTTGCTTTTCTTTTTATTTGTGATATACTTGTCCTTGTATCAGATACAGGTTATCTAAAGGAGTTTATATGGATACGAAATTTTCAGTAGCCCTGCATATCCTAACCATGATTAGTGAGAGCAAGGATACCTTGAGTTCACAAGCTCTGGCTGAGAGTGTTGGCACCAATGCGAGTTACATTCGAAAGGTAATCGCCTTATTGAAAAATGCTGGACTAATCCAGTCTCATCAAGGAAAAACGGGCTACCAACTTAGTAAATCGCCAAAGGACATCACCTTACTTAACATTTATTTTGCCACACAAGAAGTCAGCCACATCAGCTTATTTCCTGTTCACCAAAATAGCAATCCGGATTGCCCAGTAGGGAAACATATCCAGGCTGCCGTTTCATCACTATTTGCTAGTGCTGAAGCTCAACTTGAGAAGGAACTAGCCCAGCAAACCTTAGAAGATGTCATTAACAATCTTTATAAAGATGCCAAACAAAAACGAAACTGATTTGCATGCAGATCAGTTTTAAAAAGACTATACTTGTATCTATATCAGATACAACAAAAAATAGAAAAGAGAAGACAATGAAAGCTGCACAACATACTACTTATAACAAAAAGAATATCACTCTTAACATCACAGAAATCGCAAAAGCAAGTATCACAGACAAAGAAGTCTTGGTCAAAGTCACTGCAGCTGGTGTTAATCCTCTGGATAACATGATTTCTCGAGGAGAAGTCAATATGATCGTCCCTTATAAACTCCCACAAACTGCGGGAAATGAAGTGGTCGGTATCATTGAAGAGACCGGTAGACAAGTCAAAAATCTCAAAGTCGGAGACCGAGTTTTTGGGCGTTTACCACTCGACCACATTGGTGCCTTTGCAGAATACGTAGCTGTCGATAGTCAGGCTCTAGCTAAAGTTCCAGACTATCTTTCAGACGAGGAAGCCGCTGCTGTTCCTTTGACTGCCTTGACCATTATGCAAGCTTTAGAACTCATGGGGGCTCAAGCTGGCAAAACCATCTTTATCTCTGGTGGTACAGGTGGTGTTGGTGGAATGGCCATTCCGATTGCTAAAGCTAAAGGTTTGAAGGTCATTACCAATGGGGCTGGAGATAGCGCTGAGCGTGTTTTGAACCTAGGAGCAGACCGTTTTATCGATTACAAAACAGAGGATTATACAAAAACGGTTAGCCAGGTTGATTATGTCCTCGATACCCTTGGTGGAGCTGAAACTGAAAAACAAATGTCTATCATGAAAAAAGGTGGTCATCTTGTGTCCCTTCGGGCTATGCCAAATGGTGATTTTGCCAAACGCATGAAGCTGCCAAAATGGAAACAGATGATTCTTGGCTTAGCCGGTCACAAATTTGATAAGATGGCTGACAAATACGGTGTTCACTACTATTTTATCTTTGTAGAAAGCAATGGTGCTCAATTACAAGAGGTAGCTGACCTCTTTAGCAAATTAGAAATCAAGCCATCTATCGATACAGTCTATCCATTTGAAGAGGTGAATAGCGCCTTAGACAAGGTCGCTAATGGGCGCTCACGTGGAAAAACAGTCCTCAGCTTTAAGAAATAAAAAGGAAAACACAATGTCATATCTTACAACTAAAAATCAATACATCACTGTCGACGGGAACAAAATCGCCTATCGCGAACTCAGCAAAGGCAAATCAAAACTGCCTCTTCTGATGCTGGTCCATTTGGCAGCAACTCTCGACAACTGGGATCCAAAACTCTTGGACTTGATTGCTGAAAAACACCATGTGATTGTGGTCGACCTTCCTGGTGTCGGAGCCAGTCAAGGCAAAGTGGCGCCAACCATTCCTGGAATGGCTGAGCAGACAATTGACTTTGTAAAAGCCCTTGGTTACGATAAGATCAATCTCCTTGGCCTTTCTATGGGGGGTATGATTGCCCAAGAAATCATCCGAATCAAGCCTGATTTGGTCAACCGTCTCATCTTGGCGGGAACAGGACCTCGAGGTGGAAAAGAGGTCGATAAGGTCACAGGGAAAACCTTTAACTATATGTTTAAAGCTGGACTCGAGCGCATCGATCCTAAACGCTATATCTTCTATAAGCATGATGAACAAGGAAAAATCGAAGCCTTGAAAGTTCTAGGACGAATGGGAATGCGAACCAAGGAATTTGCGGACAAAGACATTAGTGTGGCTGGTTTCTTGACGCAACTCAAAGCTATTAAACGTTGGGGAAAAGATTCGCAGGACGACCTTCAATTTATCACCCAACCAACCTTAATCGTCAACGGAGACAAGGATATGCAGGTTCCAACAGAAAATTCTTATGATATGCATGAGAAAATAAAAGATAGTAAGCTCATCATCTATCCAAATGCCGGTCACGGTTCGATCTTCCAACATGCAGAAGAGTTTTCAAAAGAACTCATTGCTTTCTTGGAGGACTAATATGGTCAAAACCATTCTAATAACAGGTGCTACGGATGGCATTGGAAAGCACTTGGCAAAGAAACTGGCTAGTGAAGGTCATCAGGTCATTCTTCATGGACGAAATCCTCAAAAACTGGAATTGGCGCTTCAAGAGGTTCGGGCCGTTTCCCTGAGAGGCAGAGTTTCGAGCTACTTGGCAGATTTTTCAAAATTAGATGATGTTTATCGCTTTGCGGAGGAAATCAAGCGAGACTTTCAAAGTATCGATGTCTTGTTTAACAATGCAGGACTGTATGCAGGGAAAGAGCGAAAAGCGAGTTCTGAAAACGTCGAACTAACCTTTATGCTGTCTGTTCTGGTTCCCTATATTTTGACAACCGAGCTAAGTACTCTATTAGAAGAATCGCCTGACGGTCGTGTCATTAATACCTCTTCCTATATGCATCATTTTGCCAAGATCAAGGATTTTGACTTTGGATTTGAGAAAGAATACAATCCAGGATTGGCCTATAATAATTCCAAACTCTATACCATTTGGATGACACGCTATCTAGCAAGAGATTTCTTTTTAAAAGGTTCAAATATCACTATTAATGCCTACCATCCTGGTCTTATCTCGACTAACTTAGGGAATAACTCTAGTGATGAAAAAACGAAGAAGTCCCTCTTTGGACGCCTGATGAAATCTCTCTCAAAAGATCTAGATCAGGGAATCGAAACAGGTTATTATCTCACCTTATCAGAAGAAGTCAGGGGCTTGACTGGCTACTACTTTGATGAAAAGAAAGTCAAGTCTGTATCTGAAAAAGGCTATACTTTTGAGAAAGCTCAAAAGCTCCTACACTATTGTGAACAGGCCATTACGACTTATGAGAAAGGATTGGTATGAGTGACATCCTATTAGATGATTTGGTTTTGCCCAACGGCGCTCGATTTAGAAATAGATTTTTCAAATCAGCAATGAGTGAGACGATGGCTGACCAACATCACAATCCCAACAGGGAATTAATTACCTTGTATGAACATTGGTCAAAACAGTCAATCGGGGTCTTAGTTTCTGGAAATGTCATGGTGGATAGGCGCTATCTTGGAGAACCAGGAAATGTCGTTTTGGACACAAAATCTGATTTATCACTATTTTCAGACTGGGCCAAGGTTGGAAAAAAGCATAATACACCCATCCTACTTCAAATCAATCATCCAGGAAAACAGATGTACCGTACCATTAACCAAGAACCCATCGCTCCCAGTGCCATTCCCATAAGTGGGACTTCTGCATCTGCCTTTCGTCACCCACGCCAAATGACACTGACAGAGATTGAAGAGGCTAAAGAAAAATTTGTTACTGCAGCACTTTTAGCTAAGGAAGCAGGTTTTTCTGGAGTTCAAATCCACGCTGCACACGGCTATCTGATCAACCAATTTTTATCACCAGCGGATAATCAACGGACTGATAACTATGGAGGAAGTCTTGAAAATCGGATGCGTTTCCTAGTAGAAATTTTCCAAAGGATGAGAAATATAGTTGGAACAAGGTTTACAATTGCCCTAAAACTGAATGCAACTGATTTTAAGGAGCAAGGATTTGACTTTGAGGATTGCAAACAGGTAGTCAAAACTATGTCACAACTAGGAATTGATTTGATTGAAATTTCTGGCGGAAATTATGAAGCGCCGGTTTTTGGTAGTGAGCATGAAAAAGGAGCAAGTTTTTTGAGTTATGCGGTAGCACTTTCTGACCTAACAGATATTCCAATTGTCTCAACAGGAGGCTTTCGCAAAAGTCAACAAATGAAAGAGGCCTTGACTAACGGAGTATCAATGATTGGCCTTGCTAGACCTTTCGTTTTAAACGCTAGGTTAGTTCAAGATTATCAAAAAACAGGGAACTTAAATCTTTCTACCCCTCGCTTAACAACGAAGATTTCTCAACTGGATAAATCGTTGGGACCAATTATTGGTGTTAGTTATTATGAAGAACAGATGAAGCGCCTTGGAATAGGGAAAGATGTGAAAATCGATACGAATGCTTGGCCCTACCTGCTACAGACTATTAAATCAAATGGACTTTCTGCTCTAAAACCCCGTAGAAAATAATTAAAACCACCCGTCTATGGTATGCACTCTGTCAAATAGACAGGTTAAATATCATAGCGGGTGGTTCTTTTGTCTCGCACCTAACGGAGCGAGACAGACTGAAAGTCACATAAATAAAAAAACTCAGGTTTTATCAATGAAACCTTGAGTTTTTCTTAGATGAGGGCTAACAAAATAGTAAGAATCAGAGCGATTCCAATCCGAATGACATGGTGGGCTAGATGGAAGTTTTCTTTGTGCTTGCCATTCCAATAGGCTCCGTAGCAAATCAACCCACAACCAATCAGCCAAAGAGATAGTGCGACAATCGGGAAAAAGAAGTAGAGGATGAGAGAGAAGGTCGCAAGGTTGCTTCCGATAAGGAGAAGCCGATTTCCTAGAGTATTCTTGTGCTTTCTTAATTCTGAAAGACTGGCCATTAAATGAAGAAGAGCAAAAGCAAGGGATAAGAAGACTGTGATGATGCTAAAGATAAGATAAAGTGACATAGATGTTTCCTTTCTAAGATATGATTGTCTGAGTGCTATTTTTTATGACTGATTTTATTAAGAATCATAAATGATACTACAAGATTTAAAACGATAACCAGTAAAGTCAAAAAAGAGTAACCATAGAGTTTGACTGAAATTTCAATTTTTAGAAATGCGATGGAGAACAAGCTCGTTAAACTGCCCGTTAACAAGCCAGGAACATATTTTCGAAGGACAATTGTCTGAATCAGATGTCCGAAAATATGGTAGATATAAGCAATTACAATGGTTGCGTAAATAGTATAGTTGCTAAACTGGTAGCTAAGAAAAAGTGATAGAAGCAGGGTCAGAAACTGCTCCAAGACAATGGCACTGAAAGTAAAAGGAGTGTAATAAGAAAGGAATCGAATATCTGGAAACTGTGCTGATAGTTTTTTGACAAAGGAGGGCATCCATATGATTTCCTCAAGTTCGTGAAGCATGAATAAGGCTGGAAAGAGAAAATAAAATTGAGTGAGGGTCATTAAAAAAACTTCTTTCTAGTTTGAACCAACTTTCAGTATCTCCAAATAAAACTGGACAACTTCCTGTTCGTTATAGGACTTTCCATTTTTTAGCCACCAGCTGAGGGTTTCGATAAAGTGGCTGACAACCAGGTGCTTGAGATAGGAGTGAGGAATGTTGGGGTGTGATTGAATCAGTTCGTCGGCTACCATTGGATAGACGTCATGTTCCAGTTCTTTTCGCAGCTGCCGGATAAAATAATCGTTTTTTGAAAGCAAGAGACTGGTTACATGGTCTTGATTTTTCTTGAAATGTTGAAAGATATGGGCCAAGTAGTCTTGTGGAGAGAGGTATTGAGCACGCTCAAACAAATGGTGAAAGAGCTTTTGGCAGAGCTCATCCAGTAGTAACTCTTTGCTCTCATAATGGCTGTAAAAGGTCGAACGCCCCACATCAGCCAAGTCAATAATCTCCTGAACGGTGATGGCCTCATAATCTTTTTGGTTAAGTAAGTGCAAGAAAGCTTGATAGATGGCTTTTCTAGTCTTGGTAATGCGACGGTCTTGTGCAGTCATATGGACACTATGAACAAACTGTTCAGTAACGTACACAGCGAACGGTTTGCCCCTATCCTTTCTGTTGATAGTATTGGATAATAGATAATGAACATGATGTTCATGAATCTATTATAACAAAGGAAGTAATATAATGAAGACAAAATATGCGGTTTGGTTGGCTTTTTTCTTGAATCTAAGCTTTGCCATTGTTGAATTTATTGCGGGTGGAATTTTTGGTTCCAGTGCGGTTCTCGCTGATTCTGTACACGACTTGGGGGATGCTCTAGCAATTGGGTTCTCAGCCTTTCTAGAAACAATCTCTAATCGAGAGGAGGATAATCATTATACCTTGGGCTACAAGCGTTTTAGCCTTTTAGGGGCCATGGTGACCGCTGTGATTCTGATGACAGGGTCTGGTATGGTGATTTTGGAAAATTTGGTCAAACTCTTTCACCCACAACCTGTCAATGAAGAAGGTCTTCTCTGGCTTGGAATCATTGCCATCAGTGTGAATGTCTTAGCAAGTCTGGTGATTCGTAAGGGGCAGACCAAGAATGAATCCATTCTCAGCCTACATTTTTTGGAAGATACCTTGGGTTGGTTGGCTGTCATCTTGATGGCCATTGTCCTCCGATTTACTGACTGGTATATCCTAGATCCCCTCTTGTCTCTTGCTATTTCCTTCTTTATTCTGTCCAAAGCCATTCCACGTTTTTGGAGCACGCTCAAGATTTTTCTGGATGCTGTGCCAGAAGGGGTTGATATCAAGCAAGTTAAGAATGACTTAGAGCAGTTGGATAATGTCGCTAGTATCAATCAGCTTAATCTTTGGACCATGGACGGCTTGGAGAAAAATGCTATTGTCCATGTTTGTCTGGACCATGTCAAACATATGGAGGTCTGTAAAGAGTCTATCCGAGACTTGCTCAAAGAGAGTGGCTTTCAAAATGTCACCATCGAAGTTGATGAAGACTTGGCAACCCACCGAGCTCACAAGAGAAATATCGAAGAGCTGGAAGTAGAAAGTGAGCAGAAACACCATCATTAAGGTTTGTTTTTTTAACTCTTAGAGTCTACCTTTAAGAGTTATTTTGATACCAAGTTCCCTAAAGTAAGCATTTTCATGATAAAATAGAACAAATGTAGAACAAGGAGTAATTATGAGTAAGAGAGCTGTGTTGATGATGACCTTTGGGTCACCAGAAGAGATTACCTATGAAGGAGTAGCGGAATTTTTCACAAATATACGCCGTGGGGTTCGTCCTGAACCACATGAAATTCAGACTTTATATAACAATTACGTCCGAATCGGTGGAACCCCACTCCAAAGGATAACTAGAGAAGAAGTGGACATGGTTGCTACTGCTCTTGGAGAACGAGCGTCGGTCTACTTTGCTAATAAATTTTCCCGCCCTTTTATCACTGATGTAATCAAAGAGATGGAGAATGACGGAATTGAAGAATGTTTGTGCTTGATTTTAGAGCCCCATTATTCTTATTATTCTGTCATGGGATATGAGAAATTTTTAGAAAGTGAGCAGATTAGGTTCCAAATTATCAAGGATTGGTACCAAGAACCTTCACTTCTTCACTACTGGGCTGATGAGATTCGAAATATTTTAGATCAAATTAGAGATGACAGCTATAAGGTGATTTTTTCAGCTCATAGTGTCCCAGTTTTGGCACTTGATTTTGGTGATCCTTATATCGATCAGATTTATGACAATACTCGCTTGATTGTGGAAATTTTAGGCCTTGAAGAAGACCAGTATACCAATACATGGCAGAGTGAAAGTGATATTGGTATTCCTTGGATTAAACCTGATGTCTTAGAATACCTTCGTGATGAGAAGGAACACCCTAACCATTATATTTTTGTCCCGATAGCTTTTATTAGTGAGCATATTGAGGTTCTTTTTGATAATGATGTGGAGTGTAAGGAGCTTTGTCATGAGCTTGGTGTGGCCTATCACCGTCCTCCTATGCCAAATAGCGATTCTCGTTTGATTAAAGCCCTTCTTTCAACCATTCAGTCTCATATAGACGGTGACTATCGTTACTATCAACCTCAACTAGAGACTTTTGATGAGTTGGAAGCCCCTTCAAACACAGGACAGATTTTAGAAGAGGAAGAAGATATTCAGATGCCTGACTTCGTCAAAAAATTGATTGCTAAAAAAGGTCGAGAGAATGTCAAGATGCCATATCTAGTTAAGAAAATGCTTGAAAAGAAGTATGGAAAAAAATATGATTAAGTAACTAAATATGAGCGTAATAGGGAGTGTTTGATGTGAGCGATTTCTTGTTAAAAAGTGTATACTATCAGAAACGAAAGAATAGAGGTTTTTAAATGAAATCAGCAGTTTACACAAAGGCAGGTCAGGTCGGCATTGAGGAAATCAAACGTCCAAGCATTCAAGAGGCAGATGATGCCATTATCAAGATAGTACGTACTTGCGTTTGTGGATCGGACCTTTGGAGTTACCGTAATCCGGAAATGGAAGAAGGACATAGAAATAGCGGTCATGAGGCTATCGGAATTGTCGAAGAAGTTGGTGAGGAAGTTACTACAGTAAAACCAGGTGACTTTGTCATTGCCCCTTTCACACATGGTTGTGGACAGTGTGATGCCTGTCGTGCTGGTTTTGATGGCTCTTGTGACAACCACCCAGGTAATAACTGGTCTGGGGGCGTGCAGGCTGAGTATATCCGTTTCCACTTTGCCAACTGGGCCCTTGTCAAAATTCCTGGGCAACCTTCAGATTATAGCGAAGGCATGCTCAAGTCACTTTTGACACTGGCTGATGTCATGCCGACGGGTTACCATGCGGCGCGTGTGGCTAATGTGCAAAAAGGTGACAAGGTGGTCGTTATCGGAGATGGGGCTGTTGGTCAATGTGCTGTCATCGCAGCTAAGATGCGTGGTGCTTCACAAATTGTCCTTATGAGTCGTCACAAAGATCGTCAAAAAATGGCTTTGGAGTCAGGTGCAACAGCTGTTGTGGCCGAACGTGGTGAAGAAGGCATTGCCAAGGTTCGTGAAATCCTCGGAGGGGGAGCAGATGCAGCTCTCGAATGTGTCGGTACTGAAGCAGCGGTGGACCAAGCTCTTGGTGTCCTTCACAATGGTGGCCGTATGGGATTTGTTGGTGTTCCACACTATGAAAATCGTGCCATTGGATCTACCTTTGGACAAAATACAACGATTGGTGGAGGACCCGCCTCTGTTACTACCTATGACAAACAAGTCTTGCTCAAGGCTGTATTGGATGGAGATATCAATCCAGGACGCGTCTTCACCCAGAGCTATAGCTTGGAAGATATTAATCAAGCCTATAAAGATATGGATGAACGCAAGTCTATTAAATCTATGATTGTTTTAGATTAGTTAAGTTATACAAAAGTCTTGGTAATGCAAGAGAGTTGTTTTTCCAAGCCTTTTTATATGTTATAAAAGAAAATATGTAAGATGAACTAGCTCAAAATTAGTATTGCTAGTAAAAGAGTTTAGGAACATCTTGCTCTTTCATAAAGCAAATTGGAAAGGTATTTATGAAGAAAAAAGCTCTTATTTTCAGTCTTTTAGCAATGCTTGGTCTTGTTTGTGTAGGTGGTTGGTATTTTATTTCCCAAAACCAAACGCAGGCCGTAAAAGCAGAAGCAAGAAAAACATTTATTCAATCAAGCCGTCCGACTATTTTTTTCCATGGTTGGGGCTCAAGCAGTCGTGCGGAAAGACATATGGCCAATGCAGCAAAAGACGCTGGTGTGACTAAAACTATCATTGATGCCAAGGTGGATAAGGATGGGCAAGTTACTCTGGACGGCTCTATTCCCAAAGGTGCCATCAATCCTATTGTCCTAGTCAATTTTGACAATAATCGAGGTGCCAGCACTAGGGACCAGGGCGACTATGCCTACGCTGTCGTCAAAGCTCTCCAAGATAACTACGGAATTACTGAGATGAATATGGTTGGTCACTCATACGGCAATATGGCCATCGTCTACTATATGCTCCAACACGGCAGTGATACTAGTCTGCCTAAACTAGTTAAGCAGGTGGATATCGCCGGACACTTTAACGGGATCATCGGCATGAATGAACCGGAAAATAACTCTCTAGATGGCGAAGGAAAACCAACTAGCATGACCGAGTCATATGAGGAGCTCTTGTCTCTTGGAGACAACTATCCTCAAGGACAAGTTGAAGTCCTCAACATCTATGGCAATACAGGTAAAGAGAGTGATGAGCGCGTGACCAATCTATCCAGTCAATCCCTAGCCTATCTGCTTAAAGGTCATGTCAAATCCTACCAAGAAAAGGAAATCACAGGTCCTAACGGCCAACACAGTAAACTCCATGAAACAGCCTTGGTTGATAAGCCTCTAAATGCTTTCTTGTGGGGAAAATGAGTTGATAAGAATACAAAAAATTCTAGTAGAGGCTGTCTACTAGATTTTTTTTAATACAATGATTGGGTTGGCAAAGAAGAGAAGTAAAAGAACGAATCCAATTTCATCTGACATTTCATGTAAAGAATGTTAAAATAAAGATAAGATAATATAACCGTTTACATTAATTGAGTAACGTTATACATATATTCAGAAAATAGATTTTTCCACTCGCTTGTCTTTCTTTTGTTAGCTTTAGATTATAGGAGATAGAGCTATGAAAAAGAAAATCTATCGCATTCTATTCTTGATTCCCTTGCTGCTATCAGTTTTGGTTTTGAGCGGTTGCAAGGTGATGATGCCTAGTGATTACATAAAAATTAAGCGAATCATCATCGAAGATTGTAATAAAGTAGGTCTTCATGGCAAAGTTACCATCACTGACTTACATTGGACTCCACTAGAAAGTCCAACTTACTACGTATCTTATACCTATTCTGAGAACACCTACGATGGGCAAACAATAAAATTGGAAGAGAACAATAGGGCTATTCCTGAAAATAGGTCATCTGATTCTCATGACAGTATTCAATTTTTACACTATAAGGAAGTATTTGTGGAACAGAAATCTGTCAAAAAAGTTGAGAAGAAAATTGAAAAACAATTGAAAAAACAAAATCTCGGTCTTCCTATTAGGTTTTTTAGTTTTCTATCTTATTTCAGTCATGATGAAAAGGAAAAAATATTGGATACTATTGCCTCCGAAAATCTTAAGGAAGGTAAGAAGGACTTTGCAGGCTACTATCAAATTCCATTTCAAACCTTGATTGATAAAGAGTTGGTCTATATGACTATTTTTATTGATGATAATGAATCAGTCAAAGAACAAGATATGAAAGATGCGGCTAAAAAGTTAGATGCTAGTGATCTTCCGAATGGTAAATATAATTTCTTTTATTCCAATACCAAGGATGAGAATCATGATTCAATCAGTTATTCTTTTAAAGTAAAAGCTGGGAAAGTCGTCTTTTATGAGGATGAGAATCTAGTAATAGAAGATGATGATTAAAGATAAGAATAGTAAAATGAATGTTATTTGAGACCACTACCGGTTTTTAATTTATTAAAGATGATTTTAAAAGGCTTTGGCAAGATTTTCTTGATGACAAGCGACAAAAAGAGCATGATTGTATGGTCATGCTCTAATTTTTATTTCAAAATATCCCAAAGTTCTTGTGTAGTCTCAGCTACAAAATCTGGATTTTCTGCTAATAGGGTTTCGTTAGCCCCGAATCCCCAGGTCACCGCTATTGTTTTGATGCCAACTGTTTTTCCACCAATCAAATCAAACTTAGTATCACCAACAATGACGGACTGGTCTTTAGGGGCTTGATTTTCAGTAATGGCACGCTGCAAGACATCAGCCTTATGAAAAGCAGTAGGGGTAGAGCCATAAATACCTTCAAAATATTCAGTAATCCCAAGGTGTTGGCACATTTCTAGGGCAATGGGTTCATTTTTTGAAGTTGTGATAAAGATTTTCTTGTTAGGGTCTTTACTAAGTTGTTCAAGAACTTCCTTAATGCCATCATAGAGGTGAGCTTCCAATTGTCCTTTGGTCTCATAATAGTCACGATAAACCTTGACAGCTTGGGCAGCACCTTCTTCACTAACCTCTTCTTTAAAGGTAACCTCGAGAGGTGGTCCCATAAAGGTACGAATTTTCTGATCAGTAGGAACAGGAAGGCCTAGTCTTTCAAAAGTTTGAACAAAACCATTGTGAATACCCTCAGAACTATCAACGAGGGTACCATCAAGGTCGAAAAAAATATGTGTGAGTGTCATAGAATTCTCCAATATATTCTCTTTGGTTTATTATATCATGATAAAAACGGTTAAAGTGGTTAGGGATATTTATCATTCTAAAGTTGACATGACTTTTTTATGTGTAACTGTTCGTTCTTGCTTATCTCCAAGTGCCTTGATGCGGGCTTCTAGGAGAATAGGACGTCCTTGAACACTTCGCGTATAAATAAGATCATATTTTCCTAGGCTTTTTTGTATATGTCGGAGGAAAGACTCTGCATCTGCCTTTCGCTTTTCAAACATACTTGGAACGGCAAAAAATTCGGTTTGGTCCTTCACTTTGTGACAAGCCTTTAAGATATAGCGTTGATTTTCGATAGGAGCGTAAAATTCAGTCATAGTCTGAGCAAAGATTTCTTTTTCCCTCATGCTAGCACCCTTGAGATAGATGGCGTTATAAATCGCTTGTTTACTGTCTTTTACCACTCTAGGAGCAGATTCTTTAGTCTCAATCTGACCTGAATCCAGCAGGGCTTGATGGATAGCTTTGCCAAAAATTTCCAAACGTTTATAGGGGCTCTTATAGATAAAATATCTTCCCCAAAAGATAGCCAGTACAAGTAGCGCAAGTAAGAATATAGGTAGTCTTTGATCAAACGGCTTCCCAACAATCAGATATCTTCCCAAATCAATAATAAAAAAAGTGGCAGCAAGGGCTTGGGAAATAAGAAAGGCCTTCATCCAATCATTAAGGTATACCAACGGTAGAAATTGTTTGTCAACCTCAACTTGGTTGACCACTTCCATTTCTTCGTATAGCGGGAGGGCTTGTTGCCAACGGTCTTTAAGCTCCTGACGTTTTTGAGATAGTGTAATGGCATTTTGATTAAGTTTTTCTAGACCCTTTCGGCTAAAAGTTATTTGATTGAGGTCAAGGCGATCAATACCAGATTCGATAGTAGGCTCTTGATAATGGAGGCCCAGAAACTGTGTCATACGCCGATCTAACAAATCTAAGTCAGGACTAAGTGCATACAACTGCAGCTCTAATGTCTCATCGTATTTTTCTTCCTCATCTTGAAAATCAAACCATCTCCTAGGTGATAAATTAATAGAAACCAAATGCCAGATATTACTCGTTTTATTAGGATTTTCTGGCCAGACACGGATGGCACGGCCTCGCATCTGATTACTTAGCATGAAGCTTCCAACAAAACTAGCTAAAATAAGGGTGTTAACACAAGGGGCATCCCAACCTTCGCCCAATAAAGACTTGGTCCCAATAATCACCTGAATATGCCCTTCTTGGAAAAGTTGGGTAAGAGCAGTCACTAGATCATGCTGAGAACCAGAAATACTCACCTTAAGATAGTCTTCTTGGCTCAACTGTCCAATAACATCAAAGGATAAACGAGAATTAGGGATGAGTCGCTCTAGATGTTCTTTAGCTGAAGTTGGAATAATCACTAAACTTCCTGTCAATACAGCCACAGGCACCGTCCAAGATTGTTCAATTATTTCTCTACGAATAGATTCAAAGTAAGAGAGCACACCTAGTTGTGTAAATTGTGCACTGTTATCGCCTAGATGAATTTGAAAATCCTTACGTATAAAGTCTGTCAAAACAAGTTGACGGAGATTATTTTCTAGAGACTGGTATTCTGCCTTAAAAATATCTCTAACAGCATTGAGTTTTCCCAATGATTGATTAAGCAGGACATCTTGCTTCTTATTCCGGATAAGTTTAACTTGATTTCTCTCGATAAGACCATTTGCTTTCAAATCACTCTTTAGCTGATTAAAGGCTTCCTCGGTAAATCCATACCAATTTGGGACCTTGAAAATCACGCCATTAAGCAAGGTTTCAAACCAGTCAAGCGTAAAAGTTGGCAAGGTTTTTGCAGAGAGAAGTTCTTGAAAACGTTGAGGAAAAGGCAATTCTTTAGACCGTAAGAAAATCAGGGTAGCGGAAAGGTATTTAGGATTAGCCAATAGGTCATCATCGCCAATTTGGCCACTTAGTGCTGAGCTAGACTGAATAGTGTTCGAAAAGTTTATATCTGTAGACAATTTAGTTAGAAAGTTAAGTTTCTGCTTTTCAAATTGGTCCAATTGTGCACGTTCTTCCTTTGTTGGAAAAGCGAAGTAGACATAGTCCTGGTGAGGACAGAGCGTCCCTTCCTTAACAAGTTCAGGCACTGTAATTTCTTCATCAATCTCACCACACATGCTAATATAACGTTCCCAAAGTGCAGGTTCTCCCTCGTATGGGGGTGTTGCTGTCAAAGAAATCATCTTTATATTTGGAAAAGCTTTTTGAAAACTCTCTAAACTCTTCCACCATTCATTTCTTAAATGATGGCATTCATCCAGACAAAGAGTCCCTAAATCTTGGTCCCCAAAAGTTTTTCGAATATCGAACCCTTGAAAATCGAAATGCTCTTGTTCAGCATTATCATCAGTATCTTCAACGAGACTCTCACCCACACCCTGATTCATGGCGCTATGTAAAGCTTGGTAGGTTGCCACTGTAATGACTTTCGGCTTTTTTAGATCTTGTGAAATGAGTTGTTCTACTAGATTGTCATCACTTAAAAAAGCTCGTTTAATCCGATCTACCCATTGTTGACGGATGGTAACTGTCGGAACTAAAACTAAAGTTGGATTACCAAAACGCTGTATAAATTCAATTCCTAAGGTTGTTTTACCAGAACCAGGAGCAGCCACCAAGTGAATCTTTCCATCATCCATAAAGCTTTCGGCTTTATCGAGAACACGCTGTTGGTACTGTCGCCATTGTCCCTTAAATGAAAGCTGATTTAACATAATTTCCCTCCAATGTTACTAATCATTATAACATAGATTAATTTTCCAAAATATTGCTCTACCTATGGAACATTCAAAACAATCTATTATTAAAATCAGTAATATTACAGAATCAACTATTCTTTGCTTAAACTAACAAGTAGTGATTGACATTAAAGAAGTTTTAAGATAACTTTAAAGTAACGATTTAATCCGATCTTATCGAGGAGTTGCCATGAAAAAAATAAATCTTCTTTATTTATTAGCCATTCTGGCCATCATATCTGGTCTTTTACTATATTACTTGCCAGACATGACATCTGGACATAATGCAGAGTCAAATCAAACAAGTCAGACTTTTAAGGAGAAGACGATTGTCCATGATTTTGGTACGACAGAGTTGAAAAAAGCTCCAAAACGTATTGTTATCCTCGACAACCTCTATGGTGAAATCTTGAATCCTTTAGATATTACTCCTGTGGGTGCGACAACTGGACAAGCTGATAGTCAAGAATTTTCAACCCTCTTTAAGAAACAATACAAGGATGCCAAGGTGGTTTCAGTTGGTTGGCAGGGCAATACAGATTTGGATAAGATTGCTGAGTTAAAACCTGATTTAATCCTTATGACCGGCGAGCAGGAAGACCTCTACGAGCAGCTGTCTGAAATTGCACCAACTGTTGGCTACCAGATTAACACTGATGAAAACTGGGACTATCACGAAACCTCATTAAAGGTGGCAGAAATCTTCGACAAACGTGATGAGATGAAGAAGGACCTGGATAGAGTGGATGCTAGGGAGGCTGTTTTCGCAGAGAATGTCAAAGCTAAGTTTGGCAATCAAAAACTCATGTATCTGCGCGTGACAGACAATGACATCCGTTATTACGCTTACGGGCATTTTGGTTATCTGTATGATACTTATCATTTCAATCGTGCTGAAACCTTCAATCCAGATGATATGTTCCAAGTTATCAATCCAGATAAACTAAAAGACATTAATCCGGACCTCCTGATTGTTCAAGCAGATTCTCAAGAACTCCTAGATAACAAACTTAAAAATAACCCTGTCTGGAATAACCTTAAAGCTGTTCAAAATAATAAGGTTATCTATGCAGATTATTCAACTTATATGCTTGGATTTGGCATTGTCTCGCAAGAAGCAATTATGAAACAAATAGCTGATGAATGGGGATTGAATTAAACTAAAAACGACCGTCATGGTCGTTTTTCTATGTTCAAAAAGGGTTCTTGACGAACAAGCGTCTGATATGTTTTCTCAAAGAAAAATAGAGCTGAATAGTCATAGGAATCCAAATCAAAGGTTCACATAGGATAACGCCAAGGTAGCCCATAGAAGGAATAACCAAAAGAACAAAGAGAATTTTTCCAAAAAGCTCAATGAAACTAGAGGTTAAGGGAGTGAGTTTCTTACCTAGGCCTTGGAGACTATTTCTAAAAATGAAAAGCATTCCTAAAATAGGATAAAAAAGAGAACTGATACGGAGGTAGCGACTGGCGTTGTCAATAATCACAGCATTTTCAGAACCAGAGATAAGACCAGCCAAGAAGGGACTTGCTATATAGAGAAGGGCACAAGCAATGACAGACCAAGTGATAGAAACAAGACAAGATTGTTTTAAACCAGCCACTATGCGTTTAAACTGTTTGGCCCCGAAGTTTTGTGAGGTGAAGGTGGTCACCACAGCAGCAAGTGAGGTCAAAGGGAGAACTGCGAAAGACATGATACGCCTTGCTGCAACCTGAGCACTGATAATAAGAGGTCCAAAGCCGTTAATGGCATATTGTAAGGTCACAGTCCCAATTGAAACAATAGAATTCATAAGTCCCATGGCCATCCCTTGTCCAAAAAGGTCCAAATAAAGGCTTGAATCAAGAACAAAGTCTGACTTGCTTGGTAGAAGGAAGGTCACTTTTTTCTTAATATAGTAAAGACAGAGGATAGCTGAAAGTCCCTGTGAGATAATTGTCGCTAAGCCTGCTGATTGAACACCAAGATGGAGTTGTGTAATAAAGAAAAGGTCTAAAACGATATTGACTAGAGCTGAAAAAATCAGAAAATAGAGGGCTGTCAGACTATCACCAACCGCTCTGAGGAGACCTGCACACAGATTATAACCCAAAGTTACCCCAACACAGGAGACAATCATAGAAATATACTGGTGAGATTGTCCGATGATAGAAGTAGGTGTTCCTAAAAATCTAAGCAAAGGATAGAGGACGAAATGTCCTAAAATCATAACCAAGGCACTTAAGCCTAGACCGATGACAACAGTGGTCGCCACAGACTGACGAAGTTTCCTAAAGTCTTTGGCACCATAGTAACGTGCGATAACAACACCCATACCATTTCCAACGCCAAGAGCAAAGCCGATAACCAAATCAAAAATAGCAGAAGAAGCTCCTACAGCAGCCAAGGCATCTGAACCTAGAAAACGACCCACAATCATGACATCAGCAGTATTGTAGAGTTGCTGGAAAATATTGGACACTAAGATAGGCAAGACAAAGATTAAAAGAGACCTCAGAATTGGGCCTCGTAAAAGATCAACTGACGTATTTTTCATAGACTTATTATAGCAAGATTGTAATTGTGAAACAATGTTAAAAAGCCATCCTAGGATGACTTTTGCATATTTTTTAGATGGCGGCTAAGCATTTGTGTCATATGGTTGTAGCCTGCCGCAATCATTGGAATTTGTAAGTAAATATAAGGTAGGGTGTACTGACTCTTAGTCTCTGATATGAGGTGAAAGAGGATGCCACCAAAGAGATAGAGGAAGGCATAGATGCCTAGTGTTGCTCCATCTCCCATTCGTTTATAAGTGAAAGCATAGTAGAACGCACCACCAAGATATAGGACTAGGAGATAGCCTTGCATATAGGTCACAAAAAAGAGATGCAGGGTCCCATCGTGATAGATAGAGGTCGCAAACCTATTCCACAAAGGCTGAAACTTGTCTTTACTTGGACCGTTCCAGATGGACTGGAAGCTTCCCTCCGTCCAGGAACTGATAAACTTGGTGCTAAAAAACCAACTGGCCTCATCGGGATGTGCTAGAAGATATTGAACACGTCTATCAAAAAGATGATTGGCGCTTTTTTCAATCTTTTCGATATTGCCCTTTTTCTTAGCATAAATGTCACGGACATAGCCGGTATACCATCCTGGCATTCGTTTAGAATCGGGTTTGTCCTGTAAGCCCATGGCCAGCCAAGCAATCTGAGGTGTTCCAGGAATTTTTTGATGAGTGGTAATCTCATAGTAACTGGTTGTCGCCTTATGCAAGGTTATAGGAAAGGCAAAGAAAGCTAAGACTAAAAGCAAATAGCGGTAACGTTTCTCTCTCAGAGTCAATAGTATCAAAATACCAGATAGCGCAATGATGAGAATGATGTTATTGCTCCTTACCCAGTAGGCCAAAGATAGCATGACAACTGAAAGAATCGCATTCCTAGCCTTACCACGTCTTAAATAACGTAGAAAGAAGAGAATGGCAAAACTAGAAAAGAACAACCCATACATAAGTCCATAGGCAAACATAATGTTAAAGACTAGAGGCAAGAAACCAAAGCTCATGATGACAGCCAAACGACTAACTAAAGGCCTCGTAAACAGTTCATCCGTGATTTTCCAAGTAGCATAGTTCATACCAATGACCATGCCAAGATTCAATACATAGAAAACAGAGATAACTGGTAAAGGAATCAGATAGAGAACCAAGCGTTCAAAACTGAGCAACCCCAACTGATGCGGATAGCGGTAGAAGTAGGCTCCTGGTTTTATTAAGGAGAAGTCGCCAGCATTGAACTGGACCGCCCCTTTAAAGACAGTACCTGCATCGTCTCGACCAGCAAAACTCGTCAGAAAAATCAAAAGTAGGCCAAAAATCATAAAGCAAACGGAAAAAAAGATGAAAATCTGTTTTGTTGTCAGTTCCTTTAAGATTTTGCGCCAGAGAAGTGTCAAAAGCAGAATGACACCACCTGAAACATAAACATACCAGGGCACGCTACTAATCTCTGCCCACTCAAAGTATCCAGTCATCATGGTCGTGCGAATGAGCAAAGCAGTCACAAATAATAGCCCGAAGACTAAGAGCCCCACAGAGCGCCCTAACCATTCTAAAACAGAACTCGTATATGACATAAGAGCCTTCATACTGAAAGTCTCCTTTAATATTGGTAATTACCCTTATAGTTTAGCACAGTCGTCGGAAAAAAGTAATGAAACTTGAGAAAAATCTCATTCATCACTGAAAGAAATTGCGCTAATAACATCATAGAAAAACTCTCTTGTATCAGCAACAAGAGAGTTTGTTTTTATAAAGTAGTTTACTTCATCCGCATGCTATCGATTTTTTCTTCAGTCGGTGTGACACGTAAGGTCTTTTGTCCCGTATAAGTTACAAATCCAGGCTTACCTGCCGTTGGTTTGTTGAGTTTCTTAACATCAATCATATCCACTTGAACCAAGTTTGATAGACGAGCCTTAGAATAGTAGGCTGCCAATTCAGCCGCATCGGTCTTGACCTCGTCAGTTGGGTTAAGATTGTCCTTGATAACTACGTGACTACCTGGGATATCCTTGGCGTGGAACCAGAGCTCACCTTTTTTAGCCATCTTGAAGGTCAACTCCTCATTTTGCAGGTTGTTACGACCAACCATGATAATGGTCTTGCCATCAGAAGCTAAATACTGTTCAGGTTTCTTACGTTTGTGGCGTTTGTCAGTTGAACGACGCTTCATAAACCCAGCCTGAACAAGCTCCTCACGAATATCTTCGATTTCATCCATATTGGCTTGAGAAAGACTGAATTCAACACTTTCTAAATAATCAATGGTCTGTTTGGTTTCCTCAATCAAACCAGTCAAGTGCTTAACAGCCTCCTTGAGCTTCTGGTATTTCTTGAAGTAACGCTGCGCATTTTGGTTAGGCGTTAGAGCCACATTTAGGGGAATCGTAATCTTTTCACCAGTGTAGTAATTGTCTAACTCGACACTATCCTTGTCATTTGGAACCATGCTAAGGTAGGTAGTCAACAGTTCCCCTTTTTGGCGGAACTCCTCAGCACTTTCAGTCGCCGCAAGCTCTTTTTCCTGTTTAACAAGTTTCTTCTTGTTTTTTTCCAGCTCATTTTGCACACGATGGATTAAATCACTAGCCTGTTGAGCTACACGGTCACGCGCCGCCTTGTCCAAATAGTAGTAGTCCAAAAGGGCAGACAAGGTTTCAAACTCAGGTTGGACCTGACTATCAGAGAATCTTACAGCTGAAAATGCTTTTGCCGTTAAGTTTGGCTCCACTTCACGATTGAAGAAGGCACGGAAATTCTTGAGCTTATCAGTCTCAAGTAAAGCTGATAATTCATTGGCCGTGTCACGCCCCAAACCTTGGAAAAGTTTTTGAAGGTTTCTAGCTGACAAATCCTCGGTTTGTAGGATTTCAAAGAGCTTTTCGTCTGCAATGTCGAAAGGATTCTTGGCGTCCGTCTTCGGTGGAACGATATAGGTAGACCCAGGCAGAATAGTACGGTAACTATTTTGTGAGAAACCAACATGCTTAATAGATTCGATGATTTTGCTCTCGTTTTTGTCAATAAGGATAATGTTGGAGTGTTTCCCCATGATTTCCATAACAAGAGTAACCTTAACGCTATCACCAATTTCGTTTTTGTTTGATACGGAAATCTCCAGAACACGATCATTTTCTACCTGCTGAATATCCTCGATAACCGCTCCCTGAAGGTATTTCCTCATAATCATGGTATAGGTATTTGGATTCTGTGGATTTGGCAAGTCAGCCTTGGTCGTCTGAATACGTCCAAAGACAGGGTGAGCCGAGAGAAGAAGCTTGTAATTCTGACGATTGTTACGAATGGTCAGGACCAACTCACGTTCAAAAGGCTGATTAACTTTCTGGATACGCCCGTAAAGTACCTGCTCACGTAACTCAGCCGTCATATGATGAAGAAAAAAGCCGTCAAAAGACATGGTGTACTTCCTTTCTTGTTATTTTAGTTGTGATAAAGCATAAAACGCTTATCCATTATAGCATAAAGCCTCTAGAAATGCTTGGGGAGAATAGGCTGTTTTCAGTAATTCATATTCA
Organism: Streptococcus parasalivarius; assembly: GCF_054785155.1. Classification (NCBI taxonomy): domain Bacteria; kingdom Bacillati; phylum Bacillota; class Bacilli; order Lactobacillales; family Streptococcaceae; genus Streptococcus; species Streptococcus parasalivarius. The sequence continues at coordinate 224,570 of NZ_BAABOB010000002.1, read as the reverse complement.
TTCACATTTCAAGTAAATAGTTAAGAGGGGGCACTGGGTTACAACTACTAATGAGTTTTGATAATGTAGTGCTATCAAAGATAGAAAGGTTAATTATGCTAGCTAGACTACCACCCTAAAAGCTTTTAAAAAGTAATAAGTAAAAAGATTGTTAACTAAGAAAGGAAAACATAAATTGACAAAATTATATCATAGCTTTTGCTACCGTAGTTACTCAGAAGATTTCTCCTATGAGTATGAAAACGATACTCCACTTACTAAAAGTATAATTGAATCAACAGTCGACTTTAAGACAGAAATAAAAAACTTGATTTCAACTGAAGAGACCTCACCATTTGGAATAATTGAAATTTATCCTTTTGGTAATCCAGGGGAACCTGATGATTTTGCTGCTTTATTGACTTACGTTATTGAAGAGAAACTTCTAGAATCTACTGGATCTATACTTGACATTTTAGAAGATAGTTTTAAAATGGGTAAAATTTCAATGAGAAATAACGTTAGAAAAGGGTATCTCGCTCTAATTAGAAATGAGACGGCCCCGAACGGAGAAGGATATCTTACGGTAATGACTGATAAGGGTCTTGAAGTATATTTTTCCACTTTCAAAGACAAAATAATTGAAAAAGCAGTTCAACGTGAACTTTACGAAAACGGAATTTTATAAGAATAAAACTTTAATAAATTTATGGATATTTCTTCCCACATTATTTTGAATTTATATCTTAGTTATGGTATCATTTAATATGCTGAAAATTAAAGGAGCATTAAATGAACGATATAAAAAAGATATGCAATGCGACTAATTTAAAATACCTAGCTGTTGCACTTATGTTTTTGGACCAAATCTATCAGATGTTCGGGAGTATGGGGGCACCTATATGGTTGACGATGTTGGGACGCCTGGCTTTCCCGATTTTCCTCTTTCTTGCTGCTGATAGTTTTCACTATACACACGATCGTATGGCTTTTCTCAGGCGGTTGCTTTACATGAGTTGGTTTATGACCATTGGCAACGCCATCATTGGTAGTATTTTTCATAATGGTAGTATCGGTTTAACCAATAATGCCTTCTCAACCTTCTTTATTACAGGGATTTTTATATGTTCTTGGGATTTGTTGGCTAAGGGGCTTCGCGATAAATCGAACAAGGAGTTGATTCAAGGGATTGGTGTCTTTCTCTTGCCGATTCTTTCATCTATTCCAGTTGTAATTCTTGCAGGCATATTTGAAACGCCACATGCAAATCCACTCCTTGTGCAGATTGTTGCCTTTATCTTGTCACTAGTTCCAAGTATTATCATGGTTGAAGGTGGCTTTGTGATGGTTCTTATTGGTTTGCTATTCTATATCTTCCGAACCAATCGCATCGCTCAAATCATTGTCTTAGCTGTTATTTCAATGATTGCCCATCTCTTTGATCCGACAGGTGTGCAGTGGATGATGGTCTTTGCTGCGATTCCTATGTATTTCTATAATGGTGAGCGTGGTAGTGGTAACAAGAATTTCTTCTATATTTTCTATCCAACCCATATTTACCTCTTGTGGATCCTAGCAAGTTTGTTTAGATAAAATGACAAAGACAGTCCTTGTGCTGTCTTTTTTTTTACGCCCAAAGTCCGTTTTTATAGTTTGTTTCCTGCTTCTAAAACTGCTATAATTTAAGGCGTAATAGAATCATGCGATAAGTAAATTGGAGGTATATCATGACAAAAGTAGCAGTAGTATTTGCGGACGGATTTGAAGAAATCGAAGCCTTGAGCCCAGTGGATGTCTTCCGCCGAGCAGGATTTGACTGTAGCATGCTTGGACTTGAGAGTGCGTCAGTAACTGGCTCACATGGGATTCAAGTTGCTATGGATGACGTTTTTGATGGCAATTTTGCGGATTATGACTTGGTGGTCCTTCCTGGAGGTATGCCTGGATCAACTAATCTACGCGACAACGAAACTTTGATTGCCTCTCTTCAAGAGGCTGCTAAAGTAGGAAAATATATTGCTGCTATTTGTGCTGCACCAATTGTTCTCGAACGTGCTGGTCTTCTTGAAGGGCGTAAATTCACATGTTTCCCTGGCGTAGAGGAACAAATTGCATCTGGTGATCATCAAACTGACTTAGTTGTCGTGGATGGCAATATTGTCACTAGCCGTGGTGCTGGAACAGCATTAGCCTTTGCTTATGCCTTGGTCGATCTGTTGGGTGGCGATGGTCAGCAGTTGGCTCATACTATGGTTTACGACAGATTGTTTAAATAATGTTGTTTAGGGCTCTTGTTCAAGAACTCTAGCACCTCTTGTTAGGAATGTTGACATTTTATTTTCCCCTATGAGATGATAGAGAACGTATCAAACAGGGGGCCTAGTTATAGGCTGGATAGACCTTAGCTTAATTTTATAAGCTTTGGTTTTTTCTTTTCTCCTTTGACATCCGTCTTGAAAACGGTTATAATAATCACAAAATAACCTTTAAATAAGTCCAGAGAGGCTTGAAAGGTCGGACAGGTGAAAAAACAGGGTTCTCCTGTGATTTTTTGTGCGACCTTGCCATGTGGCGAGGTTTTTTTGATGACAGTTTGCAGTTTAGAAAGGGTTGTCATGATTTTAGTTGAAGATTTAACCATTGTAAGTCAGCGTGAGATTGCACCTCGTATTTTTGAGATGGTGCTAAAGGGAGAGATGGTTACGGATATGCAGGTTGGGCAGTTCGTCCACCTCAAGGTGCCAGACCCAAGTAAGCTCCTTCGTCGTCCGATTTCCATCTCAGAGATTGACTACGACAAGAAAGAGGCAACCATTGTCTATCGTGTGGAACGTGAGGGGACAGCCATTCTGTCTAAGATGGTAGCTGGTCAAACCATTGATACTATGGGCCCTCAGGGAAATGGTTATGATATTTCCGTTGTCGATGCTGGGCAGAAAGCCCTCCTCGTTGGTGGAGGTATCGGGGTGCCACCTTTGGTTGAGACGGCTAAACAGTTGAAGGCTAAAGGTGTGGAAGTCGTGTCTGTGATTGGTTTTGCCAATAAGGATGCCGTCATCTTGGAGGACAAGCTCAAGGCTTGTGGTGATGTTTATGTGACCACTGATGACGGTTCATACGGTATCAAGGGTTACGTTTCGACGGTTATTGATGGTTTCGACTGGACTCCAGATGCCGTTTACAGTTGCGGAGCTCCAGGCATGCTTAAATATGTCGATAGCAAGTTTGAAAATCATCCTCATGCCTATGTTTCCATGGAAGCTCGCATGGCTTGTGGTATGGGTGCTTGCTATGCCTGTGTGGTTCACGTAAAAGGAGAATCAGATGCCAAAAATCTTCGTGTTTGCGAGGAAGGGCCAGTCTTCCCTACCGGAAAAGTCATCGTCTAGGAGGTTACCATGTCAGAGACTAAATCAGAAAATCGTTTAGCTATTAGCCTTCCAGGGCTCGACTTGAAAAATCCTATTATCCCAGCCTCAGGTTGCTTTGGTTTTGGGCAAGAGTACGCTAAGTATTATGATTTGGACAAACTAGGTTCTATCATGATTAAGGCAACGACTGCCAACCCTCGCTTCGGTAATCCAACACCCCGTGTGGCTGAGACACCATCAGGCATGCTTAATGCCATTGGACTGCAAAATCCTGGTGTTGATGCTGTCTTGTCTGAAAAACTCCCTTGGTTGCAGGAGCATTATCCTGATCTGCCAATCATTGCCAATGTAGCTGGATTTTCTAACGAAGAATATGCGGAAGTCTCTCACAAGATTTCCAAAGCCAGTAACGTCAAAGCTATCGAGCTTAATATCTCCTGTCCAAACGTGGACCATGGCAATAATGGTCTTCTCATCGGACAAGTTCCAGAGCTTGCCTATGCAGCCGTAAAAGCCAGTGTCTCTCACTCTGATGTGCCCGTCTATGTCAAACTGACACCAAGCGTGGCTGACATCACAAGTGTTGCCAAGGCAGTCGAAGATGCCGGTGCGACTGGTTTTACCATGATTAACACCTTGGTCGGTACACGCTATGACTTGGCTACTCGCAAACCTATCATTGCCAACGGTCAAGGTGGCATGTCAGGGCCAGCTGTCTTCCCAGTAGCCCTTAAACTCATCCGTCAAGTTGCTCTAGCATCAGACCTTCCGATCATCGGTATGGGTGGCGTGGACAGTGCCGAAGCAGCTATCGAAATGTTCATCGCTGGTGCCTCAGCCATCGGTGTCGGAACAGCCAACTTCACAGATCCCTATTCCTGCCCTAAAATCATCGACCGCTTACCAGAAGTCATGGACAAGTACGGCATCACAACACTCGAAGACTTACGTAAAGAAGTTCGAACAGACTTGTTGGGGAAATAAGGAAAGAAATCTCTTTACAATAAATAAAAATCGAAGTCCTATCGTTAGGGCTTCATTTTTTTACACAAAATATTAGAATATATTGACGATTAGAATTGTGGTGATATAATATATGCCATAAAATACCCTGAGGTAGCTTATGAGCGATTTATATATTCAAAGGTCCAATTATTACCTGTCCTTATCCGAACAAAGAATTATCATTAAAAATGATAATAAAGAGATTGTCAAAGAAGTGTCCATTTCACTCGTTGATAATGTGTTACTTTTTGGTAATGCACAACTGACCACCCAACTCATCAAAGCTTTATCAAAGAACAAGGTGAATGTTTACTATTTCTCAAATGTTGGTCAATTTATTTCTAGTATTGAATCCCACAGTCAGGACGAATTTCAAAAGCAAGAGTTGCAAGCCAAGGCTTATTTTGAAGAGGATTTCCGTTTAGAGGTTGCAAGGAGTATTGCTAGGACCAAGGTAAGGCATCAAATTGCCTTGCTTAGAGAGTTTGATACGGACGGTCTGCTGGGTACCTTAGATTATTCTAGGTTTGAAGATAGTGTTAATGATATTCAGAAAGCTTATTCTATTACTGAAATTATGGGTTACGAAGGTCGGCTTGCAAAATCCTATTTTTACTATCTGAATTTACTGGTTCCTGATGATTTTCATTTTAATGGTAGGAGTAGACGGCCTGCGGAGGATTGTTTTAACAGTGCCCTCAATTTTGGCTATAGTATCTTATATTCGTGCTTTATGGGGCTCATTAAGAAAAACGGGCTAAGCTTGGGATTTGGGGTAATTCACAAGCATCATCAGCATCATGCGACCTTGGCTAGTGATTTAATGGAAGAATGGAGACCTATCATCGTCGATAATACGCTTATGGAGTTGATACGAAATGGTAAACTTCTTTTAAGTCATTTTGAAAATAAGAATCAAGACTTCATACTCACGGATGAAGGTAGAGAAATCTTTGCACGGGCTTTACGTTCAAGAATATTAGAAGTCCATCAGTATATTGAATTAGACAAAAAACGCTATTCTTTTCTCTATACAGCAGATAGGCAAATCAAGAGTTTGATTAGGGCTTTTAGAGAACTTGACCCTAGTCTGTATGAGACAAGTTACACAGGAGGGCATTAATGGGACTTTACTTTAATCTCAGCGAAGAAGAACGTGAGTTTGCGAGACAAAAAACCATGTTTTGTCTGATTATTTATGATATTCGAAGTAACAAACGTAGACTTAAACTCTCGAAATTACTTGAGGGTTATGGCGTGAGGGTGCAAAAATCCTGTTTCGAGGTCGACCTGTCAAGAAATGATTATCAGTCTCTCCTTAAGGATATCGAGAGCTTCTATAAGGCCGATGAAGAAGATAGCATAATCGTATATGTGACAACTAAAGAAGAGGTGACTAGTTTTAGCCCCTATAATAGTGCCGAAAAATTAGATGACATTCTCTTCTTCTAAGCCTTTATAGGCCTTCAATCATATGGTACAATATAGATAGTGTTTCCAGTAGGTCCTACATCTTGTGTCTCTAGCAACTGTCTAGAGCACAAGATATGGGGATATAAACCTATTTACCTCGAGAGGGGACGGAAACTTTTAACGGTGCTTTGTTCCAGTTTCCCTCTTGCGATATAAACCTATTTACCTCGAGAGGGGACGGAAACGTGTCATGTTGCTCGTTGCTGATGAAGTTAGGTTGTGATATAAACCTATTTACCTCGAGAGGGGACGGAAACCGAATGTAGTCCACTACACCCTTGTAAACTTTGGATATAAACCTATTTACCTCGAGAGGGGACGGAAACATGTGTTCAAGTGATTCTTTGGCTTGAAGCGATAGAGATATAAACCTATTTACCTCGAGAGGGGACGGAAACTGTGTGGTGCCATTCACAAGGTCTAACTGCTCCGGATATAAACCTATTTACCTCGAGAGGGGACGGAAACTTTCATCCTTACTGTACCCTAGTAAGCCGGCAAGTGTGGATATAAACCTATTTACCTCGAGAGGGGACGGAAACCCTCGGATCTTATCTCCGTATAGAGGATCGTGTCGATCAGATATAAACCTATCTACCTCGCGAGGGGACGGAAACGTGGTGGGCTTTAGCCTCCTTCTTGAGATCGTGAGATATAAACCTATCTACCTCGCGAGGGGACGGAAACGCTTCTGGGTTCTCCATGTAGTTAGTTTCGTAATAGAGGATATACACCTATTCACCTCGAGAGGGGACGGGAGCTTCCTTTCTTATTTTGGCATTTCAACAACAAGGTTTTTGATATAAACCTATAAACCTCGGGAGGGGACGGAAGCTAACATAGTTAAGCGAGTTTCCAACATGCGTATATGGATATAAACCTACTCACCTCGCAAGGGGACGGTAACTTCCTTTCTGGTCTTCGCCATAATAACCTCACTCGATTGATATAACCCTATTTACCTCGCGAGGGGACGGAAACACCGGGTGTTTTACCATTAAACTATGGGAGTTTAATTAGATATAACCCTATATACCTCGAAAGGGGACGGAAAGGGTACAGTGCTAGGCGCAGGCGCCTCGCTTGTACTTGGTGAAGTACGGATATAAACCTATATACCTCGCGAGGGGACGGAGACTCAATGGCGAGACGTGTTTCAACGTAGTCAACACCTTTGAGATATAAACCTATCCACCTCGAGAGGGAACGGAAACTTAACTGGTTTAGTGGGTTCTGTAGCAGTAGGACTGATATAAACCTATTTACCTCGAGAGGGGACGGAAACAAACCGCCATCAAACCCTTGTCTACGTGCCTCTTGGATATAAACCTATATACCTCGAGAGGGGACGGAAACAAGTTTAATACAGCGTTTTGATCACGGTCAGCAACGAGATATAAACCTATATACCTCGAGAGGGGACGGTAACTTCCTTTCTGGTCTTCGCCATAATAACCTCACTCGATTGATATAACCCTATTTACCTTGAGAGGGGACGGAAACACCTTACTTTCGCTTGGTTTTGAAGGTTCACTTGGATATAAGCCTATCCCCTAGCGAGGGGAGGGAAATTAGTTGGTTCTGTATCAGTAGAACCGTTATCTACTGATATAACCCTATCTACCTTGAGAGGGGACGGAAACATCACACCGCCTTCGAATGGTGGGAGCTCACGTTCTTCAGATATAAACCTATTCACCTTGAAAGGGGGACGGAAACTCAAAGGTTGCGGTTCATCCGCTTCAGGTAGAGGTGAGCTATAAACCTATTTACCTCGAGAGGGGACTTTTTTGAAAATTTTGAAAACAGTATTGACACCGCTTCCAGAAAGTGTTAGACTAAAAGCACATTAAGGGCGCCCCAATGAGGTGAAAAGTACTTTCAGCTTTTGGGGTTTTTTCATACAAAGATGAAGGAGTCGAATGAAAAAATTAGTATTTACTTTTAAAAGGATCGACCATCCTGCACAAGATTTGGCTGTTAAATTTCATGGCTTCTTGATGGAGCAGTTGGATAGTGACTATGTTGATTATCTGCATCAGCAGCAAACAAATCCCTATGCGACTAAGGTAATCCAAGGGAAAGAAAACACGCAGTGGGTTGTACATTTGCTCACAGATGACCTCGAGGATAAGGTTTTTATGACCTTATTACAGATTAAAGAAGTGTCCTTAAACGACTTGCCTAAACTCAGTGTCGAAAAAGTTGAGATTCAGGAGTTGGGGGCAGATAAACTGCTAGAGATTTTCAATAGTGAGGACAATCAACCCTATTTTTCAATCATTTTTGAGACTCCGACCGGTTTCAAATCTCAAGGTTCCTACGTCATCTTCCCGTCTATGCGTTTGATTTTTCAAAGTTTGATGCAAAAGTATGGAAGGTTGGTTGAAAATCAACCTGAAATTGAAGAGGATACCTTAGATTACCTATCTGAACACAGCACTATCACGAATTATCGCTTGGAGACCAGTTATTTCAGGGTGCACGGGCAAAGAATTCCTGCCTTTAGAGGAAGGTTAACATTTAAAGTACAAGGCGCTCAAACTCTAAAAGCTTATGTCAAAATGCTTCTAACATTCGGTGAATATTCAGGTCTTGGCATGAAAACGAGTCTCGGTATGGGAGGGATAAAGCTTGAAGAAAGAAAAGATTGATTTATTTTACGGAGCTCTTTTGCATGATATCGGTAAGGTCATTCAAAGGGCGACAGGAGAACGAAAAAAACACGCCCTTATAGGCGCGGATTGGTTTGATGAGATTGCTGATAATCAGGTTATTTCCGATCAAATTAGATATCACATGGCTAACTACCAGAGTGATAAACTTAGCAATGACCATCTCGCTTACATAACTTATATCGCTGATAACATCGCATCAGGTATCGACAGAAGACAGTCAAATGAGGAGAGCGATGAGGAAGCATCAGCTAAGATTTGGGATACCTATACAAATCAGGCTGATATTTTTAATGTTTTTGGGGCTCAAACGGATAAACGCTACTTTAAACCGACGGTTCTAAACTTGAAATCTGAACCTAACTTTGCGTCGGCAACCTATGAACCTTTCTCAAAAGGTGATTATGCGGCGATTGCGACTCGTATCAAAAATGAATTGGCAGAATTTGAGTTTAATCAAGCACAAATTGATTCTCTGTTAAATCTGTTCGAAGCAACCCTCTCTTTTGTGCCTTCTTCGACTAATACTAAGGAAATTGCTGATATTTCACTTGCTGAGCATAGTCGTCTAACGGCAGCTTTTGCTCTAGCCATCTATGATTACTTGGAAGACAAAGGTCGTCATAACTATAAGGAGGACTTGTTTACTAAAGCATCAGCTTTTTATGAGGAAGAAGCTTTTCTCCTAGCTAGCTTTGACCTATCAGGGATTCAAGACTTCATCTACAATATAGCGACGAGTGGTGCTGCTAAACAATTGAAGGCTAGATCTTTGTATCTTGACTTTATGAGCGAGTATATCGCAGATAGTTTACTTGATAAACTAGGCCTTAACCGGGCTAATTTGCTCTATGTCGGTGGGGGACATGCTTACTTTGTCCTAGCCAATACTGAAAAAACGGTAGAAACACTTGTTCAATTTGAAAAAGATTTCAATCAATTTTTATTGGCTAATTTCCAAACCAGATTATATGTTGCCTTTGGTTGGGGAAGCTTTGCGGCTAAGGATATCATGAGCGAACTGAACTCACCTGAAAGCTATAGACAGGTCTATCAAAAGGCTAGTCGCATGATTTCTGAGAAAAAAATTTCAAGGTATGATTATCAAACCCTTATGTTGTTGAACAGGGGCGGTAAATCTTCTGAAAGAGAGTGCGAGATTTGTCATTCCGTTGAGAATTTAGTTTCTTATCATGACCAAAAAGTGTGTGACATTTGTCGAGGCTTGTATCAATTTTCTAAAGAGATTGCCCATGACCATTTCATTATCACTGAAAATGAGGGGCTTCCTATTGGACCGAACGCCTGTCTTAAAGGTGTTGCATTTGAAGAGCTCAGCCAAGATGATTTTTCCCGTGTCTATGTCAAAAATGACTATAAAGCTGGTACGGTTAAGGCAACCCATGTTTTTGTTGGAGATTACCAGTGTGATGAAATATACAATTATGCTGCCTTATCTAAAAACGAAAATGGGTTAGGTATTAAACGTCTAGCTGTTGTACGTCTTGACGTGGATGATTTGGGAGCAGCCTTTATGGCCGGCTTCTCCCAACAAGGAAATGGGCAGTATAGTACCCTATCACGTTCAGCCACTTTCTCTCGAAGCATGAGTCTTTTCTTCAAGGTTTATATTAACCAATTTGCTAGTGATAAGAAGCTCTCTATTATCTATGCCGGCGGGGACGATGTTTTTGCTATTGGATCTTGGCAAGATATTATTGCCTTTACTGTTGAACTCCGTCAGAACTTCATTAAATGGACAAATGGAAAACTAACACTCTCGGCTGGTATCGGTCTGTTTGCTGATAAGACCCCTATTAGCTTGATGGCACATCAAACAGGGGAGTTAGAAGAAGCAGCTAAAGGCAATGAGAAAGATAGTATTTCACTCTTTAGTTCCGACTATACCTTTAAATTTGATCAGTTTATCACTAATGTTTACGACGATAAGTTAGAGCAGATTCGCTATTTCTTTAATCACCAAGATGAACGAGGCAAGAATTTCATTTATAAATTGATTGAATTGCTTCGAAACTACGAGAGTGAAGAAAAGATGAATGTTGCCCGATTAGCTTACTATTTGACACGTCTGGAAGAGTTAACAGACAAAGAAGAAAGAGATAAGTTCAAACAATTCAAGAAATTATTCTTCAAATGGTATACAAACAGTGAATCAGAACGTAAAGAGGCGGAATTAGCTTTGCTTCTCTATGTTTATGAAATTAGGAAGGATTAATACATGGCAATTTTAACTGATGAGAATTATGTTGATAAAGCAGAACGTGCTATTTCATTACTTGAAAAGGATAATAAAGGGAATTATTTACTAACAACGTCACAAATCAGAAATTTATTATCCTTATGTAGTTCTTTATATGATAGAAGTAAAGAAAGAAAGTTTGATGAATTAATAAATGATGTTTCCTATTTAAGAGTACAATTTGTCTATCAGTCTGGAAGAAACTCTGTAAAAGTTAATAGACAGACATTCTTCCCTGTTAAGGATTTGGTAGAAAAAGGCCAAATTCTTGAAGCGCTTAAGGAAATTAAAGATAGAGAGACACTTCAAAGATTTTGTAGATATATGGAAGCACTAGTCGCCTATTTCAAGTTTTATGGAGGTAAAGATTAATGACATTCGCTAAGATTAAATTTTCAGCTCAAATTCGTTTAGAGACAGGCCTTCATATTGGGGCTAGTAATGCTTTTGCAGCCATTGGTGCTATGGATTCACCTGTTATTAAAGATCCTATTACTAACCTACCAATCATTCCTGGTTCAAGTCTCAAAGGAAAAATGAGAACTCTTCTTGCCAAGGTTTATAATGAAAAGGTAGCTGAGAAACCAAGCGACGACAGTGATGTCCTTAGCCGTTTATTTGGGAATAGTGAAGATAAACGATTTAAAATGGGACGCTTGATTTTTCGTGATGCCTTCTTGTCAAACGCTGATGAGTTAGACTCGCTTGGTGCAAGAAGTTATACAGAAGTAAAATTTGAAAATACAATTGACCGTATCACTGCCGAAGCTACACCAAGACAAATTGAACGTGCTATTCGTAACAGTACCTTTGATTTCGAGTTGATTTATGAAATTACAGATGAGAATGAAAATCAAGTTGAGGAAGATTTCAAAGTGATTCGAGATGGATTAAAACTGCTTGAACTTGATTATCTTGGTGGTTCTGGATCTCGAGGTTACGGTAAGGTTGCTTTTGAAAACCTCAAAGCTACTACCGTATTTGGTAATTATGATGTTAAAACATTAAATGAACTTTTAACTGCGGAGGTCTAATATGACCTATAAATTGTATATTATGACCTTTCAGAATGCTCATTTTGGTTCGGGCACTCTTGATAGCTCAAAATTAACATTCTCAGCAGACCGTATCTTCTCAGCCCTAGTGCTAGAAGCCCTAAAAATGGGAAAACTCGATGCATTTCTTGCGGAAGCCAACCAAGATGATTTCACGCTCACAGATGCTTTTCCATTTCAATTTGGTCCCTTTTTGCCAAAGCCTATCGGTTATCCCAAACATGACCAAATTGACCAATCAGTTGATGTCAAAGAGGTTCGCCGTCAAGCTAAATTGTCTAAGAAACTGCAATTTCTTGCTCTAGAAAATGTTGACGATTACCTCAATGGAGATTTATTTGAAAATGAAGAGCATGCTATCATTGATACTGTGACAAAAAATCAACCACATAAGGATGGCAATCTCTATCAGGTTGCTACAACCAGATTTTCAAATGATACGTCGCTTTACGTCATCGCAAACGAATCTGATTTGCTTAATGAGTTAATGACTAGTCTTCAGTACTCTGGTCTTGGTGGAAAGCGTTCAAGTGGTTATGGGCGTTTTGAGTTAGATATTCAAAATATCCCACTAGAATTATCAGATAGACTGACTAAGAATCATTCCGATAAAGTGATGACACTTACGACAGCACTTCCTGTAGTTGCTGACCTTGAAGAAGCAATGGAAGATGGCCATTACTTATTAACTAAATCAAGTGGTTTTGCATTTAGTCATGCTACCAATGAGAATTATCGTAAGCAGGATCTTTACAAATTTGCTTCTGGTTCAACTTTTAGTAAAACATTTGAAGGTCAGATTGTTGATGTGAGACCACTTGATTTCCCTCATGCTGTTTTAAATTATGCTAAACCACTCTTCTTTAAATTGGAGGTATAAAAATGAAAAATGACTATAGAACATTTAAATTTAGCCTCCTGACACTTGCTCCAATTCATATTGGTAATGGAGAGAAATATACCTCTAGAGAATTTATCTATGAAAATAAGAAGTTTTACTTTCCTGACATGGGGAAATTCTATAATAAAATGGTGGAGAAGAGGCTTGCTGAAAAGTTTGAAGCATTTCTAATTCAAACTCGTCCAAACGCACGTAATAATCGTCTTATTTCCTTCTTAAATGATAACCGAATTGCAGAACGTTCTTTTGGAGGTTATAGTATCTCTGAAACAGGTTTAGAATCGGACAGAAATCCTAATTCAGCCGGAGCTATTAACGAAGTTAATAAGTTTATTCGAGATGCATTTGGAAATCCCTACATTCCTGGTAGTTCACTAAAAGGTGCTATTCGTACCATTTTAATGAATACTACCCCTAAATGGAATAATGAAAATGCTGTAAATGACTTTGGAAGATTTCCGAAAGAGAATAAGAACCTTATCCCTTGGGGACCAAAAAAGGGAAAAGAATACGATGATTTGTTTAACGCAATTCGTGTGAGTGATAGTAAGCCTTTTGATAATAAGAGTCTTATCTTAGTGCAGAAATGGGATTATTCAGCGAAAACAAATAAAGCTAAACCACTCCCTTTGTATAGAGAATCAATTTCTCCATTAACAAAAATTGAATTTGAGATTACAACAACCACTGATGAAGCTGGAAGATTGATTGAAGAATTAGGTAAGAGAGCACAAGCGTTTTATAAAGACTATAAGGCATTTTTCCTATCTGAATTTCCTGATGATAAGATTCAAGCCAATCTACAATACCCAATTTATTTAGGTGCAGGGAGCGGTGCTTGGACAAAGACCCTATTTAAGCAGGCTGATGGTATTTTACAAAGACGATACAGTCGAATGAAAACTAAAATGGTTAAAAAAGGAGTTCTTAAGCTCACAAAAGCACCTCTTAAAACAGTTAAGATTCCATCTGGTAATCATTCATTAATCAAGAACCACGAGTCCTTTTATGAAATGGGAAAAGCTAATTTCATGATTAAGGAGATTGATAAATGAGAGTACTTATATCAGCTGTAGGTGACACAGACCCTTTTAGAAATTTTCATGATGGCGCCTTAATTCATATTGCAAGAAAATATCGTCCCGAAAAAGTTATATTGATTTTTTCAGAACATACTGCAAAAAAACAAGGTAATATTGAAAAAGCCTTGTTTTCTATTGCTCCTAATTATGAGCCTGAACTCATAATTCATGATTCCATTATTAGTGATAATGAGGTTCATATTTTTGATGTGATGTTTCAACGTTTCTCTGATATTTTGCAAGAATACTATACTCAAGAAGATGAATTTATCTTGAATCTTTCTAGTGCAACACCTCAAATCAAATCTGCTCTATTTGTGATTAACCGTTTAAATGGCATCAATGTCAAAGCGGTACAAGTTTCGAGTCCTGAACATGCTTCAAATGAGAACATCGGTCATGATAATGATGAGGACATTGATGAACTCATCGAAGTCAATGAAGATAATAAAGTCAATTTTATTGACCGAACGATTGAAGATAATGCTGAAAAATTTAGTCAGGCTCTCTTGAAGAAAACTGCTCGGGATTTTATCGAGAAGTTTGATTATAAGGCGGCACTAGATATTCTAGACCAATTATCCGATTTTCCGAATTTAAAAAGTGTTCGAGAAGAAATACATGATGTTGTAGAGTGTCTAAAAAAACAAGATGTTCCACAGGGGTTACAGCATAAAAAATTGAAGGAAAAAGAACAAAAAATTCTTAGTGCCTATTTGACCATTGAGCTGCAAAGAGAACGAGGTAACGTTAGTGAAAGTTTTATTCGAATTAAAAACTTAACGGAATTTATTTTGAAAGACTATATTGAAAATAGATATCTAGGTTTAATCAAGAATTATCGTAAAGATAAAAACAAAGATTATCTAAGTATCTTTGATTATAGTAAACTCTTAAAAACTAAGAGAGAATTTGAACTTTTGAGAACAATTGATCCGATTATTAAAATGAATTCCTCTAGAAATATGGTAGCTCACAGCATAAATCCTTTGGATAAAGATGCAGTTAAACAACTGGGGATAGCTATGAAAAACTTAAAAACTCTAGTTAGAGAACAATACCATTTTAGCCAGAGTGATTTTAATTTTTATCAGGATTTGAATAAGAAATTATTAACTAAGTTGAACTAAAGAGGTAATCCAAATTGAAAATTTTAATCTCAGCTGTAGGAACAACCGATCCTATAAGTTATAATCACGATTCAGCTTTACTTCATATCGCAAGAAATTATAGACCTGACAAGATTGTCCTTGTATATAGTCAAGAAATGATGGTCAAACAAGATTTGATAAATAAGGTTTTGCTCTCAATCGAAGGCTATAATCCTATCATTGAAATTGACTCTACAACCTTGAATAACGACGAAGTCCATCTTTTCGATAAAATGTATGAAGTTATGGGGCTGATTATTCAAAAGTATACTAATAACGATGACGAAATCATATTGAACTTGTCATCGGGTACACCACAAATTAAATCTGCTCTCTTTGCCCTTAACCGTATCAATGACTATAACACTCAAGCTATTCAGGTTGCTACTCCCAAAAATGGAGCAAACAGAGAGTACAAAGATTTGACAGACTCTGAGATAGAGGCTCTTATTGTTGAAAATCAAGATAATAGTCTAGATTTTGTTGACCGAAGTATTAAAGATAAATCTGAGAAATTTACTCAAGCATTAGTCAAACGTCATCTTAGAAGTTTAATTGCTTCCTTTGATTATCAAGCAGCAGAAGCGATAATCAATCGAAAAGAAGATACTAAATCACTTTCTAATATTAAAAAGATTCGTAAGAAAATAAGCGATTTTTCTCGTGTTTTCAAAAACCAATCGATTCTTTCTGATATCCTATCGTTTCCTCTCGATGATTCCCAAAAGAAGGCATTGAATTACTATTTGATGATTGATGTTTTAAAAGAACGTGAGCATATTGCAGATGTCTTAATTAAAGCAAAATCACTAGCTGAATTTGTCATCGAAGAAACTATTAAAAAAGATCATGAGGGCTTAATCGTATTTGATGGTAATCCGCCAAAACTTAATCCCAATTTTCCTGATTGTGAGGCAATTTTAGATGATATTGATAAGAAAATGAAAAAATCTAGGGGTATTGAAGACACTGATGAACGCATTTTTTCAGTACAATCAACACTTAATCTATTATCTTACTTGAATATCCTTGAGTTTTATGACTATGATTCTCAGCTTCAGACGGCGATTAATGGCATTATAAATTTAAATAGTGAACGAAATAAAGTTGCTCACGGTTTGTCAGAAATTGATACGCGATTATTAAGTCGTAAGAAGCTAAAACAACTTTCTGAAAACTTGCGATTGCTTCTTGTTGATTGTTTGGACATTGATTCAAGCTATTTTAACTATTATGACAAACAAAATGAAGAGCTTATAAAGATGCTTGAATAGATATTTGGGTGTCATCCCCCTTTGACATTTCCTTATAAAAGCGCTATAATAGAACAAATTGAACTGAACCTTTAATCGAGTCCAGAGAGGCGAGAAAGGTGTACTGAGATGTTACGGCATCACTAAAGGGTAGGGACTGCCCTGTTTTCGTGCAACCTTCGCTGACTGGCGGAGGTTTTTTGTGTGAAAGGATATAAGAAATGAGAGAAAATCGTCCTGTTATTGCCCTTGATTTCCCGACTTTTGAGGATGTGAAGGCATTCCTTGCTAAGTTTCCTGCTGATGAAAAGCTCTATGTGAAGATTGGTATGGAACTTTACTATGCGGCTGGTCCAGAGATTGTTCGCTATGTTAAAGATCTTGGACATAGTGTTTTCCTTGACCTTAAGCTTCACGATATTCCAAATACTGTCAAATCTGCAATGCGTGTTTTGTCTAACCTTGGTGTTGATATGACAAATGTGCATGCGGCTGGTGGTGTGGAAATGATGAAGGCTGCGCGTGAAGGCTTGGGTGAAGGTCCAATCTTGATTGCTGTAACTCAGTTGACCTCTACCTCTGAAGAGCAGATGCGTGATTTCCAAAATATCCAAACGACACTTCAAGAATCAGTGGTTCATTATGCTAAAAAGACTGCTGAAGCAGGTCTTGATGGTGTTGTTTGCTCAGCACACGAAGTTGCAAAAATCAAAGAAGCAACAAATGAAGACTTCGTTTGTTTGACACCTGGTATTCGTCCAGCGGGAGCAGCGGTTGGTGACCAAAAACGTGTCATGACACCTGCCGATGCGCGTCAAATTGGTTCAGATTACATTGTTGTTGGTCGTCCAATTACACAAGCTGATGATCCAGTAGCAGCTTATCACGACATCAAGGCTCAATGGATCGGTCAATAAATTTTCAAAAAGACCTTATTTCATAGGAAAATAGATTGAATTAGGTTATAATAAAGAGTAGAAAACGCTTTACGGAGGATAATAATTATGACATTAGCAACACAAATCGCATCTGACTTGCTTGATATCAAGGCTGTTTACCTTAAACCTGAAGAACCATTTACATGGGCATCAGGAATCAAATCACCAATCTACACAGACAACCGTATTACTTTGTCTTACCCAGAAACTCGTACACTTATCGAAAATGGTTTTGTGGAAAAAATTAAGGAAGAATTTCCTGAAGTAGAAGTGATTGCTGGTACTGCAACTGCGGGTATTCCTCACGGTGCGATTATTGCAGACAAGATGAACCTTCCATTTGCCTATATCCGTAGCAAACCAAAAGATCACGGTGCTGGTAACCAAATCGAAGGTCGTGTAGTTAAAGGCGAAAAAATGGTTGTTGTTGAAGACTTGATTTCAACTGGTGGATCAGTACTTGATGCTGTAGCAGCTGCAGAGCGTGAAGGGGCTGATGTTATCGGTGTTGTGGCTATCTTCACTTACGAATTGCCAAAAGCTGAGAAAAACTTCGCTGATGCTGGCGTGAAATTGGTCACTCTTTCAAACTACACTGAGTTGATCAAAGTGGCTAAAGTGCAAGGCTACATCACAGCAGACGGACTTCAACTCTTGAAAAAATTTAAAGAAAACCAAGAAACTTGGCAAGACTAAATATCATGATTGAAGGCGGAACGTTTCAGGCGTTTTGCTTTTTTTAGTATAATTTAGGAAATAATAGAAGCAGGGAGAATATAAGATGTCAGTAAATGAGTGGTCAGATGCAACGGCAATGGCTGAGGCCGTGCGAAATAAGACGGTCAGTCCCCGAGAACTAGTAAAGGATACTATAAGTGAAGCGGAGAGGACGAATACTAAAATCAATGCTATCGTCAGTCAACGTTACGAGAAAGCTTTAGAAGAAGCAGAAACTAGAGGCTTTTCAGATAAACCTTTTGCTGGTGTCCCAATTTTCCTAAAGGATTTAGGTCAGGAGCAAGCTGGTGAGCCGTCAACAGCGGGTTCTCGACTATTTACAAGTTATCGTGCTAAGGAAACGGATAATTATGTTAAGAAACTTGAGGAATTGGGCTTTATTATTTTAGGACGTTCTAGCACTCCTGAGTTTGGCTTCAAAAATATCAGTGATGCTCAGATTCATGGTCCTGTCAATCTACCTGATGATGTGAGGCGTAATGCTGGTGGCTCAAGTGGCGGTGCGGCTGCTCTTGTGAGCTCTGGCATTTCTCCTTTGGCCCCAGCTAGTGATGGTGGTGGCTCTATTCGTATTCCAGCTTCCTTTAACGGACTTATTGGTCTTAAGCCTACAAGAGGGCGGATTCCAGTCGGTCCAATTTCGTTCCGTGGATGGCAGGGAGCCTCTGTCCAGTTTGCTTTGACTAAGTCTGTTCGAGATACAAAACGCTTGCTTTATCATATGCAGACGTGTCAGATGGAAAGTCCCTTTATCTTGCCCAAACTTGACAAAGATTCTTTTGGACAACCAGTTCGACCTTTGAAGATAGCTTTTTCGACGGTATCTCCTATTGGTGGTAAGGTGTCAAAATCTGCTATTGCGGCGATAAAAAAGGCTGCTAGAGCATTAGAAAGTCTAGGACATCATGTCCATGAAATCACCTATCAGCCCTTGAATGGGATTGAAGCTATGCAGTCTTACTACATCATGAATAGTGTTGAGACGGCTGCCATGTTTGATGGTATAGAGGCTGGTTTGGGACGTCAGATGACGCTTGAAGATATGGAGTTAATGACTTGGGCTATTTTTCAATCTGGGCAAAAGATTCCTGCCAAAGTTTACTCTAAAGTCCTAACTCAGTGGGACCAGTATAGCCATCAGTTGGCGAATTTTCATGAGTCTTACGATATTCTTCTGACTCCTACAGTTGCGGATGTGGCACCTAAGCATGGGCAGTTTGCCCTCTCTGAAAGCCTACAGAACCAACTCAAGCATATGTCTGAGTTTGATTGGCCAAAACAACAAGAACTTATTTGGGATATGTTTGCGGATAGTTTAGATTGGACTCCTTTCACCCAACAAGCTAACCTGACGGGACAACCATCGATTTCTTTACCTGTCTATCGTGATGGGCAAGGGCTGTCCCTTGGTGTTCAACTGACAGCCGCCAAGGGAAGAGAAGACCTCCTCTTACACTTGGCCCAACAAATGGAAGAAGGTTCGCTTTTTAGCTAAACATTATTATTTTCAGTTCAATATTTTGTGAAACCCTTTCAAATAGTGTAGGCTTAGATTATAAGTTTTTAACTTAACTTAATTTTTCAAGGAGACACACATAGATGAAAAAGAGATTTTTCGCCGTTTTTAGCTTAATTTTGGCTGCGGTCTTTTTGGTTGCCTGCTCGTCACAAAGTACAGGTGAGAAGAACTGGGAAAAGATTGAGAAACGTGGTAGCATCAAGGTTGCGACTGCTGGAACACTTTACCCACAAACCTATCACGATGATAAGAATAATTTGACTGGTTATGACGTTGAGATTCTCAAAGAAGTTGGAAAACGTCTTAAGTTGAAAATTGAATTCACTGAGATGGGTGTAGATGGCATGCTTACTGCTGTAAATAGTGGGCAAGTCGATATCGCTAACTACTCACTCGAAGACGACAACAAGAACGTCAAAAAATTCTTGCGTTCTGAACCATACAAGTATTCCTTCACTTCAATGGTCGTTCGTGAATCGGATAATTCTGGAATCTCTTCATGGAAGGATCTCAAAGGCAAAAAGGCAGCCGGTGCTGCAAGTACAAAGTACATGAAGATTGCCAAAAAAATGGGTGCTGAACTCGTCGTATATGATAATGTTACCAATGACGTTTACATGCAAGACTTGGTAAATGGGCGTACAGACGTTATCGTCAACGATTACTATTTGCAAAAGATGGCAGTAGCCGCTATCAAAGACAAGTACCCAGTTAAGATCAACGACGGTATCTACAGTAACCCTTACTCAACAAGCTTTACCTTCTCATTGAAGAATAAAACCCTTCAAGAAAAGGTCAACAAAGCCATCAAAGACATGAAGAAAGATGGTACCCTTACCAAGATTTCAGAGAAATTCTTTGCTGGTCAAGATGTTACAAAGAAAACAAAAGTTGACTATACTGAGATTGATATCTCTGATGTTGAATAATATGAGCGATCCAATTGGATCGCTTATTTGCTAAAGAAATGTTTAGAAAGTAAGACTTATGATTATTGATTTTTCACTGATTCTAAAAAGCATTCCTTATGTCCTATCAGGTCTGCCTTATACCTTAGGAATCTCGCTTTTAAGCTTTATGGTTGGGAGTGTTTTTGCTATCATCCTTGCCTTTATGCGAATGTCTCAAAAGCCTTGGTTAAAGTATCCAGCCCGCATTTATATTTCCATCATGCGTGGGGTTCCTATGTTGGTCGTGCTCTTCATTCTTTACTTTGGTTTGCCTTATGTTGGTGTTCAGCTACCTGCCCTTCTTTGTGCCTTTATTGGCTTCTCCTGTGTTAGTGCCGCTTATATGGCAGAGATTTTCCGTTCATCCATAGTTGCCGTAGATAAGGGGCAGTGGGAAGCAGCTCGCTCTCTTGGTCTTCCTCAGAAGTCTATTATCCGTCGGATTATCTTACCTCAGGCTATGCGTATAGCAGTAGCCCCTCTTGGTAATGTTATTATTGATATGGTTAAGAGTTCCTCATTGGCTGCTATGATTACAGTACCTGACATTTTCCAAAATGCTAAGATTATCGGTGGGCGTGAGTATGACTACATGTCTATGTATATCCTAATCGCCCTTATTTACTGGACTTTGAGTTTTACTTTAGAACTGCTTGAAGGCTATCTTGAAAAACGTTTAGCTACCTATTGATTTTTGAAAAAATTGTTTGAATATCTAATAAAACATTGTAATTTATTTAATTCTAATCTTATAAATGTGGTATAATAAAAGCGATTTAAAAATCAGAAAGGTCTTTTGGAATGAAGAAGAAAACAGTCGTTGCAACGACACTATCAACCCTACTCGTCTCAACTGCCATCTTGGCTAATGCTGTCCAAGCTGACGAGGTAGAAGCTCATACATCTGTAACAGCACCAAGCACTGAAGTGGTAGCTACAGAGACAACTACCAGTGCGACATCTACTGCAGCAACAACTGCAACAAGCGAGTCTGCAGCTCCAGTAGCTAGTTCAACATCAGTTGTTACTGCTTCAACAGCTGAAACAAGCGAGACACCAGTTGCCACAGCCAGTGAAACAGCAACTGCAGCCGCAACTCCTACAACAGAAGTCGTGACAAATGCTAGCACAAGTGCCAGCAACGACACTGTAACTGTTCTTCACACCAACGATGTTCATGGTCGTATGGTTGAAGATGATCGTAACGGAGTTATTGGTGATGCCCTTTTGTCTGGTATCGTCAATGATTCTCGTTCAAAAGGAACAACCCTTGTCTTTGACTCTGGGGACTCATTCCAAGGTCTTCCAATCTCAAACAGCTCTAAGGGTGAGGACATGGCAAGCGTCATGAATGCTGTTGGTTTTGATGCCATGACAGTGGGTAACCATGAGTTCGATTTTGGCCTTGACCAATTGCGTCGTTTGAGCAAACAAATCAATTTCCCAATCATCACATCTAACGTTTATGTGGACGGCGTACGTCTTTTCCAACCATCTACAATCATTGACAAAACACCTGGTGTTGATGGAGATGAAGTAGTTGTTATTGGTGTTACTACACCTGAGACAGCTACTAAGACACACCCACGTAATATCACTGGTGTCTCTTTCACCGATCCTATTACTGAGGTTAAAGCTGTTGTTGACCAAGTGGAATCAAATGCTCGTGCTGAAGGTAAGGAATACAAGACTTATATTGTCCTTAGTCACTTGGGTATAGATACAACAACTCCAGTTGAATGGCGTGGATCAACATTGGCAGAAGCTCTTTCAAACTATGCACCTTTGAAAGGAAAACGTGTTCTTGTCCTTGACGGTCACTCACACACTCTTCACACAGCGACATACGGCGATAATGTCACTTACAACCAAACTGGTAGCTACCTTAACAATGTCGGCCGCGTCGTTTATAATTCTGACCGTGTCTTGTCACATGGCGTGATTTCACAAGACGAAGCTAAGAAGAATTATCAAGTTAACCCAACAGTTAAAGCTATGATTGATGATATCCAAGCTAAGTACAAGGCAGATTCTTCAAAAGTAGTTATCGAAAATAGTCCAGTTAAACTTAGCGGTGACCGTATGGATGTTCGTGTTCGCGAAACTAACCTTGGTAATGTTGTCGCTGATGCTCTCTTAGATTACGGACAATCAGCCTTCACACACAAGTCTAACCTTGCCGTAACAAACGGTGGTGGTCTTCGTGAAACAATTGCCAAAGACAAACCAATCACTAAAGGTGACATCATTGCCGTTCTTCCATTTGGTAACTCAGTTGCTCAAATTCAAGTGACAGGTCAAAATATCCATGATATGTTTGTCAAATCTCTTGGTTCTATTCTCCAAGTTGACGAAAGTGGTAAAACTGTTCTAGATGAAAATGGTCAACCTCTTCTTGAACCATCTGGTGGTTTCCTTCAAGTATCAGGAGCTCGTGTTTATTATGACACAACACTTCCAGCAGAAAAACGTATCTTGTCAATTGACATTTTTGATCCAGAAACTGGCACCTATAAACCACTCAACACTAATGAAACTTACTACCTTGTAACGAATGACTTCTTGGCTGCTGGTGGTGATGGCTTCACAATGTTGGGAGGTCCTCGTGAAGAAGGTCCTTCAATGGATACCATCTTTGCGGATTACTTGACACATGCAGAGCTTTCTAAGTATGCAGTTATCAATCCAAACTCACGTACCATTTCTATTTCAAGTGCTGATTTTGCTGCCTTGAACAAAAAAGAAAATGCAGAAGACCCTACACTTAATCCATTGAGTCCTGTAACTCCATCTAGCGTTTCTGAAGACCTTAAAACAACTAAACCAGTTGTATCTAAAGTAGTAACGACACCTAATGGTAAAGTATTCTTCGTTTCAACAAGAAACGAAGCACTTAAAGAAACAGAAAAAGTGGCAGAAGCTTCTGCTCAAACTGAAGTTCTTCCTACAACAGGTGATAAGGCCTCACACGCTGGACTCCTTGGACTTGGTATGTTGCTAACTCTCTTTGGACTTAGTGGAAAACACAAAGGTAAAGAGAAATACTAAGAAGTTTGCAGATAAAAAAAGAGTTAACCATTTGGCTAACTCTTTTTTGTTTTCTTGTTGTTGCTATGTGTTTTTCGATACTGACTTGGTGTTTGATCGTAGTAGTGTTTAAATTGGCGGTTGAAATTGGATAAATTGTTAAAACCAACATCAGTAGCAATTTCCAAAACTGGTTTAACACTATTACGGAGCTCTTCGCAAGCAGCATTAAGTCTTGCTTGAATGATAAATTCGATACAAGAGGTACCAGTTTGTTGCTTAAAAATCGTCATAAAGTGAGTCTTACTATACCCCATAAGCAATGACAACTTATCAATAGTGAGATTTTCGGCATAATGCTGGTTAATGTAATCAATAATTTCCCGAATTTTTTCATTCTTACGATAATGATCATCAGAAGTCTTTCGCTCTACAAAGCGATAGAAGTAGAAGAGATAGATTAATTCCTCTAGTTTTGACTTGAGAAGAAGTTCATAGTGACGATCTTTCTGACGAATCATCTTAAAAATCTCAAAAAGAAGAGCTTTAATTTCTGTATAACCCTCGTCTGACGGTCTTAGACATTGTTTAAACTTAAAAGTGGAATTCTGTAAGGGCTGAAGATAACGGAGACTAAGCAGATCCACCAGAGACTGTCCCAACATATCCAAATGAAAATGAAGGGTATCAGTATGATGAGACTGATTATCTATGGGATGAATCGAATGAAGCTCATTAGGACATATCAAAAAAATATCTCCAGCCTGACTGTCAAAATAGTCATAATCAATATGATAGCGAGCTGTCCCCTCATAAACGTACTGTATTTCAAGCTCAGGATGCCAATGAAATAGAATATCAGGGCGTCCATTTTCGACCAAAGTTTCCGCCAGTCGAAACGGAAGCAGATTATCATCAAAATCTATCAAATGTTTAAAATCATTATCAGTAGCTGCTTGACTCATGATTAACCTTTCAAAATCATAGAATAATACCATGATAGCATTTTCTTTCTTAAAAAGCATGAGTCAATCGTCTTATAGTATTGGTAGTTTTTTAGTTTACATAATTTTATTTCTGTATTTAAGTATGCAAAATAAAAAGATGACTAAGCATCCTTTTTACATAAATTTAGTTATGTTTATTTTCCTAGACAGAACTGACTAAAGAGTTGTGTAATGAGTTCATCTGGGGCGGCGTCACCAGTAATTTCTCCTAAAACTTCCCAGGTACGTGTCATATCAACTTGTAAGAGGTCAACAGGCATGCCTAATTCAAGACCTTGATTGACTGCTTCAAGACTTTCGAGAGCTTTTTCAATGAGTGAAATGTGACGGGCATTTGAGAGATAAGTAGCATCTTTCTCCACTAGGCCAGCATTATCAAAGAAGAGCTGATTGATGCGATCTTCGATTTTGTCAATATTTTCATTCTTGAGGACTGAAATTGGAATGACATCTTCGGGAAGCTCTTCCATTTGGATTGCTTGTGGTAGGTCTGTCTTATTTAGAAGAATGATGCGATTGCTATTTTGACTGATTTCTAGTAATGTACGGTCTTGCTCTGTTAACGGTTCGGAGCTATTAAGCACAAGGAGAACCAGGTCAGCCTCTTCGAGAGCTTTCTTAGAACGCTCAACACCAATCTTTTCAACCACATCATCTGTGTCTCGAATACCAGCGGTATCGATTAACTTAAGTGGAACACCCTTGATATTAACGTATTCTTCAATGACATCACGGGTGGTACCTTCAATGTCTGTTACGATAGCTTTCTCCTCGCGTAGGAGATTGTTAAGAAGACTAGATTTTCCGACATTTGGACGACCAATGATTGCCGTTGAAAGGCCTTCTCGTAGGATTTTTCCTCGTTTAGCAGTGGCAAGAAGATTTTCTAAAAGTGCTTGGAACTCTTGCGTTTTTTCACGGACAAGAGCTGTGGTAACTTCTTCAACATCATCATATTCTGGGTAATCAATATTAACTTCGACTTGAGCCAAGGTGTTAAGGATTTCTTGGCGAGTGTTGTTAATGAGATCTTTGAGCGATCCATCAAGTTGAGAGACGGCAACGGCCATAGCCTTATCAGTCTTAGCACGAATCAAATCCATTACAGCTTCAGCCTGAGTCAAGTCCACACGACCATTCAAAAAGGCACGTTTGGTAAATTCTCCAGGCTCAGCCATACGAGCTCCAGAACGAATAAGGAGTTGGAGGATTTCATTAGTCACAGCAACCCCACCGTGAGTGTTGATCTCCACGACATCCTCACGCGTAAAGGTCTTTGGCGCACGCATAACACTTATCATGACTTCATCAATGGTTTCCCCATTTTCGACAATATGGCCGTAATTGATAGTATGTGAAGCAACCGTTTCTAGATTTCTTCCTTTGAAAACTTTATTAGCAATGGCGATAGCATCGGTTCCAGATAAGCGAACGATACCGATAGCACCTTCACCTAAGGGCGTTGAAATGGCAGTAATCGTATCAAATTCTTTGGTAATTGACATAGTTCTTCCTTTGGATTTTTTCTGTATAAGTTTTAAAATGATTTAATTTCATTGTAACGCAAAAGAGCAGTAGTCGCAAGGATTGGTGCTGATAAAGCCAAGAAAAAAGAGCCTGAGCTCTTTTTGTTTATTTGTGGCGTTCAAAGTATGATTTGGTTTCTTTAATGATGATTGGTGAGAGTACTAGGAGGGCAATCAAGTTAGGCAATGCCATCAAGCCGTTTACGATATCTGCAATTTTCCAAACAACATCAAGTGTGAGGTAACCACCAAGAGCAACCATAACCACAAAAATGAGGCGGTAGAGTGGAAGGAATTTAGTTGATTTGAAAATGAATTCGAAACAACGTTCACCGTAGTAAGACCAACCCAAGATTGTTGTAAAGGCAAAGAGAACTAAAGAAAGTGTTAAGGCAATTTCACCAAATGTACCAAAAACAGAAGAGAAGGCGGCTTGTGTCATTGGGGCACCTTCTAGGCTACCTGACCATTGACCAGTTACAAGGATAGCAAGACCTGTAAGTGTACAGATGATAATCGTATCAATGAAAGTACCTGTCATCGAAATCAAACCTTGTTCAACAGGTTCTTCGGTCTTAGCGGCAGCGGCAGCGATAGGAGCTGATCCAAGACCTGACTCATTTGAGAAGACACCACGCGCAATACCAAGTCGCATAGCGACCATGACTGTAGCTCCAGCAAAACCACCTACGGCTGCTTTACCAGTAAAGGCAGATTGGAAGACCATTTCAAGAACTGGTAAAAGTTGATTAAAGTTTGTAAAGATAACCACAAGAGCTGCTAGGATATAAAGTCCAGCCATAAATGGTACGACCTTTTCAGAAACTTTAGAGATAGATTGGATACCACCAAAAATGATGGCAGCAGTTATAAGAGCAAGTAAGATACTTACGATTTTGGGTGACCAGTCAAAGCTGTTTTGAAGTGAGGCGGTGATTGAGTTAACTTGAGAGAAAGTACCAATCCCCAACCATGCAACAAGCACACCTGCAAAGGCAAAGAAGTAGGCCAAAGGTTTAGCAAATATTTGCCATTTTCCAGAGAAACCGTGTGTGATGTAATACATTGGACCACCAGATACATTACCTTGGTCGTCAAGTGTACGGAATTTAATAGCCAAAAGACCTTCGGAATATTTGGTTGCCATACCAAAGAAAGCGGCAATCCACATCCAGAAAAGGGCACCAGGTCCACCAGTTTTGATGGCTGTAGCTACCCCAACAATGTTACCTGTACCAACAGTTGCAGCAAGAGCTGTCGCAAGGGCTGCAAAACTAGAAATATCACCTTCCCCTTTATCTTCAGCAAAGATAAGTTTAAAAGCTTTAGGAAGACGAAGAACTTGCAAAAGTCCAAGACGAAGCGTAAGGTAAATCCCAGTTCCTACAAGAAGGACCAAAAGGGGTGGACCCCAGACAAAATCATCAATGGTAGTAAAAAAGTCTAACATAAATGTAACAATCTCCTTTAACCGCGACGTCAAAAAAGAGGTTTGGCTTAACCAGACCTCTGAGAATACAAAGCTATTACTACAAGCAAAAACTTGCGATGCTTTCTGTCCTTTTACCTGAGAGTTTCGGTTGTTACCCCTTGCCCCTTCGGTGTCTTGTTTACAGCTAAGGCTGCTTCAAGATCTCTCCAGAAGTCCGTCAATCACCAGTCTTCCTGATGACATCACTCGGTTTTTATTTTATTGTGGTTCTATCTTATCGAAAAAACCGAACAGTGTCAACACTAATTTTCATCAAAACTATAAAAAACCGAATATTATACTTAAGAATGCCTTTCACCAAAACCTAGAAAAGCTTGGAATAACAATCATTTTAAGCAAACAACCTCCCAATAAAAACAAACGATTATTTGCTAAAGTTATTTCACACTCATTATGAATAGAGTCTGCATTTTCATCCAAAAAATGATAAAATAGTAGAGCTTATTTTTGAGAATGGAGAATATGATGAACCCATTATTAACTGGTATGAATGACAAACAAGCTGAAGCCGTCCAAACGACTGAAGGTCCTTTGTTGATTATGGCTGGCGCAGGATCAGGGAAGACACGTGTACTTACCCACCGCATTGCCTACCTTATCGACGAAAAAATGATTAATCCTTGGAATATTTTGGCCATTACCTTTACCAATAAGGCAGCTCGTGAGATGCGTGAGCGTGCTATGGCTTTAAACCCAGCAACTTCAGAAACCTTGATTGCGACCTTCCATAGTATGTGCGTGCGAATCCTTCGTCGTGAAGCGGACCATATCGGCTACAATCGAAACTTTACTATCGTGGATCCTGGTGAACAACGTACTTTGATGAAACGTATTCTCAAGAATCTTAATCTTGATCCTAAGAAGTGGAATGAACGTGCCATCTTAGGGACGATTTCCAACGCAAAAAATGACCTCTTGGATGAAGTGGCTTATGAGCACCAAGCTGGTGACATGTATACTCAAATCGTTGCTAAATGTTACAAAGCCTATCAGGAAGAGCTCCGTCGTAGTGAAGCCATGGATTTCGACGATTTGATTATGATGACACTGCGTCTCTTTGACAAAAATCCCGATGTGCTCGCTTATTATCAGCAGCGGTATCAGTATATTCACGTGGATGAATATCAAGATACCAACCATGCTCAGTATCAGTTGGTAAAACTCTTAGCATCTCGCTTCAAGAATATCTGTGTCGTGGGTGATGCTGACCAATCAATCTACGGTTGGCGTGGGGCTGACATGCAGAACATCCTTGATTTTGAGAAGGACTATCCTGAAGCTAAGGTTGTCCTCTTAGAAGAAAACTACCGTTCAACCAAGAAAATTCTCCAAGCAGCCAACGAAGTTATCAAGAACAACCGTAACCGCCGTCCTAAGAAACTTTGGACTCAAAATGATGACGGTGAACAAATTGTTTATTACCGTGCTAATGACGAGCGTGATGAAGCTGTTTTTGTTGCTTCAACTATTGATAACATTATTCGTGAAGAAGGTAAGAACTTCAAGGATTTCGCTGTACTTTACCGTACCAATGCTCAGTCTCGTACCATTGAAGAAGCTTTACTCAAGTCTAATATTCCATATACCATGGTTGGAGGAACAAAGTTCTATAGCCGTAAAGAAATTCGTGATGTCATTTCTTACTTGAACTTGATTGCCAATCCTGCTGATAATATTAGCTTTGAACGTGTGGTTAATGAACCTAAACGTGGAGTTGGACCTGGGACACTAGAAAAGATTCGTACCTTTGCCTATGAGCAAAACATGAGTCTCCTAGATGCTTCAGCTAATATTATGTTATCACCGATTAAGGGGAAAGCAGCTCAGGGCGTTTACGATTTTGCTAACATGATTCTGAACCTACGTGATCAGCTAGATGGACTAAGCATCACTAAAGCTGTAGAGGCTGTTTTGGATAAGTCTGGTTATCTGGATGCTCTTTCGATGCAACAAACACTTGAAAGTCAAGCGCGCATTGAAAATATCGAAGAATTCATGTCTGTTACTAAGAATTTTGACGAAACCAACACCGATGGTACGGAAGACGAGACAGGAATTGACCGTTTAGGCCGTTTCTTAAACGATTTAGCTTTAATTGCTGATACGGACGATGGTGATATGGAAGCAGCAGAGGTAACCTTGATGACTCTCCATGCTGCCAAAGGGCTTGAATTCCCAGTTGTCTTCCTAATTGGTATGGAAGAGGGAGTTTTCCCTTTGTCACGTGCCTCAGAAGAGCCAGATGAACTCGAAGAAGAGCGTCGTTTAGCTTACGTAGGTATCACTCGGGCGGAAGAGATTCTTTTCCTTACCAACGCTAATACGCGTACGCTTTTTGGTAAGACTAGCTATAATCGTCCTAGCCGTTTCTTACGTGAAATTTCAGATGATTTATTACAATATCAAGGTCTAGCACGTCCAGCCAATTCATCATTTGGTGTTCGTTTTACAAAGGAAGAGCCTACACAATTTGGTCAGGGCATGAGTTTACAACAAGCGCTTCAGACCAGAAAAGCAAATGCACAGCCGCAAAGACGTTCTAGCGCTCAGCCATTTTCAAAAGCTACTGGGGGACTACCTTTTGGTAAGACTTCAGACTCTGGCAACTCAGCTACAGATTGGGAAATCGGAGATATCGCTCACCACAAGAAATGGGGAGATGGTACCGTCCTAGAAGTAACTGGAAGTGGCAAGACACAGGAACTTAAGATAAAATTCCCGGAAGTTGGACTTAAAAAAGTCTTGGCAAGCGTAGCACCTATTGTGAAGAAATAGAAAGGGACCGAAAGGTCCTTTTTATAAGCCCTCCCTATCACATTGATAAAAAATTTCTATTAGACAGCTAGCTTTTCTGGGTGTAGAATGAAGGCAACTTTTGTTTTGGAGGACACCCATATGTCACGAGAATTTTCATTTGAAACCTTACAATTACACGCTGGACAAACACCTGACAAGGAAACAAAATCACGTGCTGTTCCAATTTACCAAACCACTTCATATGTTTTTGACGACGCTCAAGAAGGTGAAGATCTCTTTGCCCTTAGAAAACCTGGTAATATTTACACACGTATTACCAATCCAACAGTAGCAGTACTTGAAGAACGTATTGCAGCCCTCGAAGGGGGTGTTGGGGCCTTGGCTACGGCATCAGGTATGGCTGCAATCACCTATGCTATCCTTGGTTTGGCACATGCTGGCGATCATGTTGTTGCCGCGACAACCCTCTATGGTGGGACATTCAATCTCTTAAAAGAAACTCTTCCACGCTATGGTATCACAACAACTTTTGTGGATGTTGACAATCCTGAAGAAATTGAAGCTGCTATCAAAGATAATACCAAGCTTGTCTTGATTGAGTCTTTGGGAAATCCGCTTATCAATATTCCTGATTTTGAAAAAATTGCTGAGATTGCTCACAGTCATAAAATTCCATTGGTTGCTGACAATACTTTTGGAACTCCATATCTCATCAATGTTATCTCCCATGGTGTAGATATCGTGGTTCATTCTGCAACTAAGTTTATCGGTGGACATGGAACAACTATTGGAGGTCTTATCGTCGATTCTGGTAAATTTGATTGGGAAGCTTCAGGCAAATTCCCACAGTTGGTTGACGAGGACCCATCTTACCACAATATCAGCTATACGCGTGATGTTGGTCCAGCAGCATTTGTAACTGCCCTTCGTACACAACTTTTGCGTGACACAGGGGCTGCCTTGGCACCTTTCAATGCTTTCTTGCTCTTGCAAGGCCTCGAAACACTTTCACTTCGTGTGGAACGGCACGTAGAAAATACTAAGAAAATTGTGGACTTTTTAGAAAATCATCCAAAAGTTGAAAAAGTTAACTATCCTGGATTACCATCAAGTCCTTACTATGATTTGGCACAAAAATACTTCCCTAAAGGACCAGGTTCTATTTTCACTTTCCATGTTAAAGGTGGACAAGACGAAGCACGTACCGTAATTGATAATCTTGAAATCTTCTCAGATTTAGCTAACGTTGCTGATGCAAAATCTTTGGTGGTGCACCCTGCAACAACAACTCACCAACAATTGGCAGAAGCTGATTTACTAGCTTGTGGTGTCACTCCAAATCAAATTCGTATCTCAGTTGGTTTGGAAAACGCAGATGATTTGATTGAAGATTTAAAACTAGCCCTTGATAAAATCTAAGTATTTCAATACAAAATGATTTAGCCAGCTCTTTAGCTGGTTTTTTTGTTATACTATCCCTATGAAATTTGTTTTTGATTTGGATGGAACCCTATGTTTTGATGGGATGACCATGTCAAAAGACCTACAAAAGGTTCTTTTAACTGCACCAAAATACGGTCATGAAATTATTTTTGCAACAGCACGCTCTTACAGAGACTGTCTTAGTATTTTAGAGGGAGAATTGAGAAAGCTGACAGTAGTTGGCTTAAACGGTGGTGAAGTCTTCCAAGATGAACACTTAGTATCACAATACACAATACCTTCTCCTGCTCTAAGAACGATTGTTAGCTACTGTGATACTTATAATCTCCCTTATTTTATTGATGATACCTTTAATTATGCTATTCAAAATCCTGAGCAAATCCCTTTTCTTTCAAATGTTGATCCATTAAACAAAGCAAGAATTTTGCCTGTTCATGAACTTAATGAGCCTATCAAAGTTGTTATTCCACTTGTAGAGCATGAAGATATACGTGAAGACCTTATCTTTAATCTAAACAAACTGGAATGTTTAGACCTTAGTTATCATGATATCGAAAGGTGCCTTTACATTAATCCTAAAGGTGTGAGCAAGGCTAGTACTGTTTTAAATCACTTTGGTAAAGACTTTGTAGCTTTTGGAAATGATCAAAATGATATTTCTCTTTTCAAAAATGCTATATATGGAGTGCAAATTGGTGATTATCCCTACCTAAAAAACTTTGCGGATGAGGTTATTCCTGCAATTAATGCAGTTATTGCTGAAAAAATTAGACTACTATTTGAAAAATTCTAAACAAATGCTTAGGCTTATTGCTATATTTACAGTACAATAGTAAAAAAAGTATTGGAGGACTAACATGCCAACATTTATTGGAAAACCAGTTACAGTAGCAGAAGACAAACAACTTCAAGTTGGAGATACCTTGCGTGACTTTAACTTGACCACAACAGATTTGACGAAAAAATCACTTTCAGAATTCGATGGAAAGAAAAAAGTTATCTCTATCGTTCCATCAATCGATACTGGTATCTGTTCAACTCAAACACGTACCTTTAACAAGGAATTGTCAGAATTAGACGATACAGTAGTTATTACTATTTCAGTGGACCTACCATTTGCACAAGCTCGTTGGTGTGGGGCTGAAGGACTTGAAAATGCCATCATGCTTTCTGACTACTATGATAATAGTTTCGGTAAAGATTATGGTGTCCTCATTGAAGAATGGCACTTGTTAGCGCGTGCAGTTTTAGTGGCAGATGCTGACAATAAGATTACTTATGTCGAATATTTGGACAATATCAATACTGATCCAAACTATGAAGCAGCAGTAGCAGCGGTTAAAAGCTTATAAAATGAGGCTCAGGCCTCTTTTTTATTTTGCCTTTCTTACAGTTTTTACTTGCAAAAGTATTAGCTTCTTGCTATTATTGTATAGCAATACTCAATATGGATAGTAAAATATAAAAAAGGAGATTCAATGTCTGAAAAAGAAAGACCTCAACTGATTATCGATTACGAAGCTAATACAGACAAACTTGTTCGTTTAGGCGATGTTGTCGATCAATTTAAAGGAAAAGCTGTCCCTGCTAAGGCAAAACCTGGCGAATTCGCTGTCATTAATCTATCGGATATGACACCCAACGGCATTGCCTACGATGACCTAAAGACGTTTTCTGAAGAACGCCGGAAATTATTACGTTTTCTTTTAGAAGACGGTGATGTCCTTATTGCTTCTAAGGGAACGGTTCAAAAAGTTGCTGTTTTCGAAGATCAAGGCAAGCGAGAAGTTGTCGCCTCATCAAATATCACAGTATTACGACCTAAGGAAAAACTCCGTGGTTTCTACATCAAGTTTTTCCTTGAGACAGAGATTGGTCGTGCCTATTTAGACTATGCTGATAAGGGAAAGGCTGTCCTAAATTTATCGACGGCTGACCTCTTGGATATCAAAATTCCTGAGATACCAATTGTGAAGCAAGATTATCAAATTGCTGCCTACTTGCGTGGGCGTGCTGATTACCACCGTAAGATGGTGAGGGCAGAGCAGGAGTGGGAAAATATCCAGCATAATGTCACAGAAGCTTTATTTGGAAATTAATCAAAAGCCAGCAAACTAAGATTTGTTGGTTTTTTTTCATTATTCTCGTGTATAATGGAAGTAGTAAATATGTTATTAGGAGGTCATTATGACTACCAACACTATAGATTTATCACAACCTGTTGCAACAATCATTAAAGAGCATCCAGAGGTTAAGGAATTACTGATTGATCTCGGTTTCAAGCCCTTGTCTAATCCAGCTATGCTAAATACTGTCGGTAAGGTGACTAGTCTAAAAGCTGGCTCTAAGTTAGCTAATATTCCCCTAGATAAAATCAAGCAAACCTTGATTTTCAACGGTTATGACGTAATTGGTGACTGATATGGAAGATAATCGTATTCAAATACTGAAAGAAATTCTACTAGATTTGCACCATGGAGCCAGTCCTGAGAGTGTTCAAGAGCGCTTCAATCAACACTTCAAGGGAGTATCTGCCCTCGAGATCTCTATGATGGAGCATGAATTGATGTCATCAGAAGATGGGGTTACCTTTGAAGACGTAATGAGCCTCTGTAATGTCCACGCAAACCTCTTTAAAGGTGCTATTGCAGATGTGGAAGTGGCAGACGCTGATCAAGAGGGCCACCCTGTTTATGTGTTTAAACAAGAGAATTTAGCCCTACGTTCAGCTATTCTCCGTATCCGACGTATCATAGAAAATATTAGTAAGCCTGAAAATGAAGATTTTAAATCTGACCTGTTCAATGGACTGAAGCATCAGATGACTCTACTTGGTCAATTCCATAATCATTATACGCGTAAAGAAAAGCTTTTCTTTCCAATAATGGAGCGTTACGGCCATGACTCCCCTCCAAAAGTGATGTGGGGAGTAGACGATGACATCCGAAAACTTTTTCGAGCGGCAGAAGCTAAACTAAAAGAACTTCCAGATGCTGATTTAGAAGAATTTTCAAAGTCTTTCGAAGCATTCTCAGAAGAGTTTGAAGCCATGATTTTCAAAGAAGAGGCTATCTTACTTATGATTTTGCTTGAAACCTTCACGCAAGACGATTGGCTTTCGATTGCCGAAGAAAGCGATGCCTATGGCTATGCAATAATAAAACCTACAGCTGTCTGGAAACCTAAGCGTGAACGTTTTGAGGAGGTCAATGCTGATACATCGCAAGAACAATCTGAACTAAGTAGTGACGAACGTCTGGACAATACCCGAATTATTGACACTCCCGAAGGGCAGTTCACCATCAGCTTTACCCCAAAACCAAAAACTGAAACCGTCGTAGATAGAGAAACGACTCAACCTTTTGGCAATGGTTATCTTTCTGTGGAGCAGGCCAATCTCATTCTCAACCATCTTCCTTTGGAAATCACTTTCGTCAATAAAGACGATATTTTCCAGTACTATAATGATAATGTTCCCGCCAATGAAATGGTTTTTAAACGAACACCTAGCCAAATTGGACGAAACGTTGAACTTTGTCATCCGCCAAAAGTGCTTGATAAGGTCAAGAAAATCTTTGAATTACTGAAGAGTGGGAAGCGTGACCAAGTTCCAATGTGGTTCAAATCTGAACGTTTAGGGAAATTCGTTTATGTTACCTATGCAGCTGTTAGAGATGACAAGGGGGACTTTCAGGGTGTCCTAGAATATGTGCAGGATATTCAGCCTTTCTTTGAATTGGAAAGCGACCTTAATAGAGATATCGATTAATAAGCTAGCAGACCTGCGATTGCTTATGACTATAATACTTAAGAGGTTTGAGACTTTGCTCTCTGCCTCTTTATGTTTCTACCTAGCTCTTTAGGATTGCTTTTGATATAATTAAAAGTATGATTTCAGGAATTATTAATCTAAAAAAAGAGGCTGGGATGACCAGTCATGATGCTGTTTTTAAACTACGCAAAATATTACATGAGAAAAAAATTGGGCACGGCGGAACTCTTGATCCAGATGTTACTGGTGTTCTACCTATAGCGGTTGGAAAAGCTACTCGTGTTATTGAATACATGACAGAAGCAGGTAAGGTCTACGAGGGAGAAATTACCATTGGATTTTCTACAACTACCGAGGATGCTAGTGGAGATGTCGTTCAAACAACTCCTGTTACAGAGTTAGATGAAGAAACCGTCGATATGGCAATGGCTAGTTTTGAGGGAGAAATCACACAAATTCCTCCTATGTATTCAGCGGTTAAGGTCAACGGAAAGAAACTTTATGAGTACGCCCGCGCTGGAGAAGAAGTAGAGCGTCCACAACGTCAAGTGACAATTACCGAATTTGTCCGTACCTCTCCTATTGAATTGGAGAACAACACCGCAAAATTCACCTTCCGTGTTGCTTGTAGCAAGGGGACTTATGTCCGTACTTTATCTGTCGATTTGGGCGCTAAACTCGGATACGAGAGTCATATGTCTGCTCTTCGTCGAACAGCCTCAGCTGGTCTAACCTTAGATAAGGCACTAACACTCTCACAAATTTCAGAAATGGTAGAAGCGGGGGATACTTCCTTCCTCCTTCCCATCGAATTTGGTGTTCAGGACCTACCAGCTGTTCAAGTCAATGAGGATGATGCTAAAGAAATTTCATTTGGTCGCTTTATTACTATCGATAGCCAAGAACCCTTAGTTGCGGCCTTTTTAGGAGACAAGGTTCTAGCCATCATGGAAAAGCGAAATCAAGTTTATAAACCTAGAAAAGTATTAAGTCAATGAAAATAACTTCTATTAATGATTATAAAGATATCCATCAGGAAAAGGAAACGGTTCTTGTCTTAGGGTATTTCGATGCTCTTCACCGTGGTCATAAGGTCCTTTTTGATAAGGCGCGCCAGATTGCTGATGAAAAACAGCTTGAAGTAGCTGTCCTTACATTTAACGAGAGTCCTCAATTGACTTTTCAAAGGTATACGGATGATCTCCTCCTTCATATCACAGCACCTCAGAGACGTTGTGATCTTTTTGAAGCCTATGGCACAGATCAACTTTATTTGACAGATTTCAATAGTGATTTTGCTCGAACAAGTTCAGACGACTTCATTGCCCGTTATATTAAACGACTAAAAGCTCAAGAGATTGTGGTAGGATTCGATTACAAGTTCGGACACCATCGAACCGATGCGGACTATTTAGCCCGTAATTTTTCTGGTAATGTTCATGTCATTGAGGAGCAACAAAGTGATGGTGAAAAGATTTCGTCAACACGTGTGCGTCAATTAATACGAGAAGGCAAGGTTAAAGAAGCCAATAAACTCCTTGGCCATGAATTCTCTACACGTGGCATCGTGGTGCATGGTGATGCCCGTGGGCGTACCATTGGTTTTCCAACAGCAAATTTAGCACCTATTGATAGGACTTTTCTACCAGCTGATGGTGTCTATGTCGCCGATGTTGTAATTGATGGCAAACGCTATCGTTCCATGACTAGCCTAGGAAAAAACGTTACCTTTGGGGGAACAGAACTCCGTCTTGAAGCCAATATCTTTGATTTTGAAGGCGATATTTATGGAAAGACAATTGAAGTTTTTTGGCTGGATTATATCCGTGATATGATTAAGTTCAATAATATCGATGAACTATGTGCTCAACTGGAGGCTGATAAAAAAATCGCGGAAAAATTTTAAGAAAGCGTAGCCAAAACTAATCAAATAATGTATAATGATTAGGAATGTTAAAGTGAAAGGGGTGTTTGCATGGTAACTTTATTTTTATCACCTAGCTGCACCAGCTGTAGGAAAGCACGAGCCTGGTTGACCAATCATGAAGTTGCTTTTGACGAACACAATATTATCACGAGCCCATTAACTCACGATGAGTTAATGAAGATTTTGTCTTACACGGAAAATGGTACTGAAGATATCATTTCAACCCGTTCAAAAGTCTTTCAGAAGCTGAATATCGATGTGGATGATTTGACCATCAAGGAACTCATTCAATTGATTTCTGAATACCCAAATCTTCTTCGTCGACCTATCATTATGGACAACAAACGCATGCAAATTGGTTTCAACGAAGATGAGATTCGTGCCTTTTTGCCTCGTGATTATAGAAAGCAAGAATTGCGCCAAGCGACCATTCGAGCTGAAATTGAGGGTAACAATGACTAAAGGAAATTATTCCTACCCACTCGATCCATCATGGAGCACTGAGGAAATTACCACAGTGCTTCATTTTTTGAGTCAGGTAGAAAAAGCATACGAGAGCAAGGTTGACCGTGACCAACTCTTGCAAGCCTATAAGGCATATAAAACCGTTGTTCCAGGCAAAGCGCCTGAAAAGCAACTAGACAAGGCCTTTGAAGAAGCTAGCGGTTTTTCAACCTATCAAGCTGTCAAAGCTGCTAAAGCAAAAGATAAAGGATTTGTATCACTTGGAAAATAAACTGATTTTCGCCAAAGAAATCATCAAAGAAGCCGGTACTTTTATTAAAGAAAGTTTAAGTAAAACTATCACGGTCGAAGAAAAGACGGCTTTTGATGATTTAGTAACTAATATTGACAAACAAACACAAGATTTACTCGTGGCACGCATTAAATCT
Organism: Streptococcus parasalivarius; assembly: GCF_054785155.1. NCBI lineage: Bacteria > Bacillati > Bacillota > Bacilli > Lactobacillales > Streptococcaceae > Streptococcus > Streptococcus parasalivarius. The sequence goes on along the minus strand of NZ_BAABOB010000002.1, from coordinate 186,376 downwards.
GCCTTCCCTTCAGACAATATTTTCGCTGAAGAAAATGGCTTGGTGCATAATATCAAAGATGGAAATGTCTGGGTCTTGGATCCTATTGATGGGACGGTCAATTTTATTGTCCAACAAGATAATTTTTGTGTGATGATTGCCTACTATGAAGAGGGGCAAGGAAAATTTGGTCTCATTTATAACGTCATGGCTGATCAACTTTTCTATGGTGGTGGCCAGTTTGATGTGTATTGTAATGACAAATTGCTTCCAGCCTATAAAAGTCGACCATTAGACCGCTGCCTAGTCGCTAGCAATGGAGCCATGTATGCTAAAAATTTTCACGGCTTAAAAGACCTTATTGATAAGACCTTGGGTGTTCGTGTCTATGGTGGTGCTGGTTTAAGCATGTCAAAAGTCCTATCTGGTCAAATTTTAGCTTACTTTTCAGTTATTTACCCATGGGACTATGCTGCAGCAAGTATTATGGGAGAAAAATTGGGTTATCACCTTGAGACCATTACCGGAGAACCACTGGATTATTCTAGTCGTCAAGCTGTGATGCTTGTGCCCAAAGACAGACTTGAAGAAATCAAGGATATTATGGGCTCAGAAAATTAATTTAAAACAAAAAACCATACTGGACAAATCAGAACAGTAAGTTCTCTTGGTTAGTCCAGTTTTTTGATAGAAAGGAAACTATGCAATTTCCATCAGACTTTATAGAAAAATATAATAAGCTCCTTGGAGATGAAGCGGAGGAATTCTTTGCATCATTTGATCAAGAAGCCGTGTCCGCCTATCGTACCAACCCTCTGAAAAAGCAACAGAAGGACTTTCCTGATGCCATTCCTGAAACACCTTGGGGCCATTACGGTAAAATTTCTGGAAAATCTGCCGATCATGCAACTGGTTTAGTTTATTCTCAGGAACCAGCTGCTCAAATGGTTGCTCAAGTGGCAGCTCCATCCAAGGGGAGTCGTGTCTTAGACTTGGCAGCTGCTCCAGGTGGAAAGTCTACTCATCTTCTTAGTTACTTAGATAATACAGGACTGCTGGTCAGCAATGAAATCAATCCAAAGCGTAGCAAAATTCTGGTTGAAAACATTGAGCGTTTTGGAGCGAGAAATGTTATTGTGACAAACACGTCAGCTGATAAACTAGCCAAAGTTTTCAAAAATTATTTTGATACGATTGTCTTTGATGGACCATGTTCTGGAGAAGGAATGTTTCGTAAGGATCCTGATGCAATCCAATATTGGCATAAGGAGTATCCTAATGAACTGGCACAATTACAGAAGGACATCTTATTAGACGGTTTGAAAATGCTCGCTCCTGGTGGACAATTAATCTACTCAACCTGCACCTGGTCTCCTGAGGAAAATGAAGGTGTTGTTGCTTGGATTTTAGAAAATAATCCTGATCTTGAATTGGTGGCAATCCCTAAATGGAATGGCATGAGTGATGGAATTGATTTTCCAGAAACAGCTCGAATGTATCCACACCATTTCAAAGGTGAAGGCCAGTTTGTGGCAAAATTCCAGGATAAGCGCGTGTCTGAGCAAAGACGTATCAAAGAGGGAAAATCTAACCTAAACAAGGAGCAGAAGCAACTTTGGGAAGATTTTGCAAAAAAACACCTTAAAACTAGACTGGATGGTTTACTGCAAGTTTTTGGGGACAATCTCTACCTGCTTCCAAAAGGGCTCCCAGACCTTTCTAAAGTTAAAATCGCTCGTAACGGTTTGCATCTTGGTGTCTTCAAGAAAAAACGTTTCGAACCAAGTTTTGCTCTTGGAATTGCTTTAACATCTGATGAAGTTGTTTCAAGTATAGAGCTAAGTCAAGACCAGTTTGCCCAATACGTTTCTGGTAATGTGGTTACTCTAGATCAAACACATCCTAACGGTTGGTATCAGCTTTTAGTGGACGGCAATGGTTTTGGGTTTGCTAAAGTTGTTGGAAATACGGTTAAAAACTACTATCCTAAAGGATTAAGATTTCACATTTAAGAACCTGTAACCAAACTTTAATATGACTTAATTATCCTATACTTGTTATAATTAGATAGGTGTCTTTTAACAGCATATCTATGAGACACTTTCTTACTTATGTTACAAAATGTCGGAGGACAAAAATGAAAAAAACAAAAGTCCTTGCAGTGATTCTGTCACTGGCAATGGCCATGCTGGTTTTAACTGGCTGTGCCTCTTGGATTGACCGTGGCCAGTCCATTACAGCAGTTGGTTCTACGGCCCTTCAACCCTTAGTGGAGGCGGCAGCAGATGGGTTCGCTGAAAAGAACCCTGACAATATCGTTAACGTTCAGGGGGGCGGTTCTGGTACTGGACTTTCTCAAGTACAATCCGGTGCCGTTCAAATTGGTAATAGTGACCTTTTTGCCGAGGAAAAATCGGGAATTGATGCTAGTAAGCTTGTTGACTTTCAAGTTGCCGTTGCTGGGATTGCAGTTATTACAAACAAAGAAGTCTCTGTAGATAACTTGACAACAGAACAACTGCGTAAGATTTTCACTGGTGAAATCAAAAACTGGAAACAGCTTGGTGGTAAAGACCTAGAGATTACTATTATTAACCGTGCAGCTAGCTCAGGATCACGCGCAACTTTCGATGCAGTGATTATGGATGGTAAATCACCAGTCCGTACCCAAGAGCAAGATTCTAACGGTATGGTTAAGTCAATCGTTGCTCAGACACCAGGTGCTATTTCATACCTATCATTTGCTTACCTTGATGATTCTGTTAAAACATTGAAGTTAAATGGATTTGAACCCAAAGCTGAAAATGTTGCAACTAACGATTGGCCGATTTGGTCCTACGAGCATATGTATACCAAGGGAAAACCGGATAGCTATACCAAACAATTCTTAGATTACATGATGAGTGACGAAGTCCAAGAAAACGTCGTCGCAAAAATGGGTTACATTTCCATCCATAGCATGAAAGTTACCAAGGATGCTGATGGTAAAGTCTCAAAGAAGAGTGAGGAGTAAGCATGAAAAATGAAGAATTGGTGAAACAATTAACATCACCCTCTAAAAATTCACGCCTCGAAAAGTTTGGTAAAACAATCACTTTCCTTTGCCTAGCTTTGATTGTTTTTATCGTGGCGATGATTTTACTTTTCGTTGCTCAAAAAGGGCTGGCGACTTTCTTTGTCAATAAAGTTAGCTTGGTCGAGTTTCTCTTTAGTGGTGATTGGTCACCATCTGAGGGCAAATTCGGGGCTCTACCAATGATTTTGGGATCATTCGTAGTGACTTTACTTTCAGCCTTGGTTGCAACCCCATTTGCCATTGGAGCAGCCATCTTTATGACTGAGATTTCTCCTAAAGGGGCCAAGTTCCTACAACCCGCTATTGAACTTTTGGTCGGAATTCCATCCGTTGTTTATGGATTTATTGGTCTCCAAGTCGTGGTTCCATTTGTTCGCTTAATTTTTGGTGGAACAGGTTTTGGTATTCTTTCAGGTACCTTTGTCTTGTTCGTCATGATTCTACCAACCGTAACCTTTATGACAACAGATACGCTTCGTGCAGTGCCTCGTCACTATCGTGAAGCTAGTCTGGCCATGGGAGCTACACGCTGGCAAACGATTTGGCGTGTGACACTTAATGCGGCTAAACCTGGTATCTTCACGGCCGTTATCTTTGGTATGGCCCGTGCCTTTGGTGAAGCTCTGGCCATCCAAATGGTTGTCGGAAATTCTGCCGTGATTCCAACTTCTTTAACGACACCAGCAGCAACATTGACATCTGTCTTGACTATGGGAATCGGAAATACAGTCATGGGTACTGTTTCAAACAATGTCCTTTGGTCTCTCGCCCTGGTGCTCTTATTGATGAGTCTTGGTTTCAATATGTTGGTGAAATTCATTACCCGTGAGAGAAAGAGAAATTATGAACGCTAAAAAAATTGATAAAATTGCCATCAGCACGCTTTATGTGATTGCTGGCATTATTGTAACAATCCTGGCAGCCTTGATTCTCTATATCTTGGTTCGCGGGATACCACACATCAGCTGGTCTTTCTTGACTAGTCGATCATCTTCCTACAAAGCTGGTGGAGGAATTGGGGTTCAACTCTACAACTCATTCTTCCTATTGGTTATTACTTTGATTATTTCTGTGCCTCTTTCAATGGGTGCTGGCATCTTCTTATCAGAATATGCTAAAAAAGGACGACTTACCAACTTTGTCCGTACCTGTATTGAAATCCTATCTTCACTACCTTCAGTGGTGGTCGGACTCTTCGGATATTTGATTTTCGTTGTCCAATTTCAGTATGGATTTTCAATCCTATCAGGTGCCTTGGCCTTAACTGTCTTTAACTTGCCACAAATGACTCGTACGGTTGAAGATAGCTTAAGAACCGTTCACCATACCCAACGTGAAGCTGGCCTAGCTCTAGGTTTATCTCGATGGGAAACTATCTGTCACGTTGTTGTTCCAGAAGCCTTACCTGGTATTGTTACTGGTATCGTTCTTGCTTCTGGTCGTATTTTCGGAGAAGCAGCAGCGCTTATCTATACAGCAGGTCAATCTGCACCAGCACTTAACTGGAGCGACTGGAATCCGCTTAGCATCTCTAGTCCAATTTCGATTTTCCGCCAAGCAGAGACACTTGCTGTTCACATCTGGAAGGTCAACTCAGAAGGTACGACACCTGACGCCACTGCAGTATCTGCTGGTTCAGCAGCAGTGCTCTTGATTTTCATTCTGATTTTCAACTTTGGTGCACGTCGTTTGGGAGCTTACCTCCATAAGAAATTAACATCCGCTTAAAGGAGTTATCATGACAAAATACAATTGGGACGAGCGTCATATTATCACCTTCCCAGAGAAGGAGCTCGCTCTTGAAACAAAGGACTTGCATGTTTACTATGGTCAAAAAGAAGCCATCAAAGGCATTGACATGCAATTCGAGAAAAATAAAATCACAGCTCTTATTGGGCCTTCAGGATGCGGTAAATCAACTTTTCTTCGTAGTCTAAACCGTATGAATGATACGATTGATATTGCTAAGGTTACTGGACAAATCCTTTATCAAGGAGTCGATGTTAACGCAAGTAATATCAATGTTTATGAAATGCGTAAACATATTGGAATGGTTTTCCAACGTCCAAATCCATTCGCCAAGTCTATTTACAGAAATATCACCTTTGCTCACGAACGTAAAGGTGTAAGAGATAAGCAAACCTTGGACGAGATTGTTGAAACATCACTTAAGCAAGCTGGACTTTGGGATCAAGTTAAAGATGACCTTCATAAATCTGCCTTTACCCTCTCAGGTGGTCAGCAGCAACGTCTTTGTATTGCAAGAGCTATTGCCGTGAAACCGCAGATTCTCCTCATGGACGAACCTGCAGCTTCATTGGACCCTGTAGCTACTATGCAGCTCGAAGAGACCATGTTTGAACTTAAGGAAGATTACTCTATTATCATCGTGACGCACAATATGCAACAAGCAGCGCGTGCTAGTGATTATACAGCATTCTTCTACCTTGGTGATCTTATCGAATATGATGAAACCAAGAAAATCTTCCAAGATGCTGCCCTACAGTCAACCAATGACTATGTATCAGGACGCTTTGGATAGAAAGGAGCACTTATGACTGAACCAATCATTTCAATTAATGATTTATCGGTGTATTTCAATAAGAAAAAAGCCCTCAATAATGTGACAATGGATTTCTATCCAAATGAAATCACGGCCCTTATCGGTCCTTCAGGATCCGGGAAATCAACCCTGCTCCGTTCTATCAACCGAATGGGAGATTTAAATCCCGAATGGACACTTACTGGTGCTGTTTCATACAACGGTCACAATGTCTACAGTCCTCGAACAGATACCGTTGAACTCCGTAAAGAAATCGGAATGGTCTTCCAACAACCCAATCCTTTTCCAATGTCAATCTATGAAAACGTGGTTTATGGCCTTCGTATCAATGGTATCAAAGATAAGGCTGTTCTTGATCAAGCAGTAGAAGAATCACTAAAGGGTGCTTCAATCTGGGAAGAGGTTAAAGACCGTCTCCATGACTCAGCACTTGGACTTTCAGGAGGGCAACAACAACGTGTCTGTATTGCACGAGTGCTAGCCACATCTCCAAAGGTCATCCTTCTTGATGAACCAACCTCGGCCCTCGACCCTATATCCGCTGGTAAGATTGAGGAAACCCTCTATAACCTTAAAGAACAATACACCTTGTTGCTAGTCACTCGTTCTATGCAGCAGGCAAGTCGTATCTCACAACGGACAGCTTTTTTCCTTGATGGAGAGCTCATCGAGTATTCATCAACGAAAGACATGTTCCTAAATCCACAACATAAAGAAACTGAAGATTATATTACCGGTAAATTCGGTTAAGAAAGGACAGATTATTAAAAAAATTATGATGTTACGAACTCCCTTCGAAGAAGAATTAGAAAAACTCCACAACCAATTTTACGCTATGGGTACAGAGGTTGCAGCTCAGCTTAAGAAAGCTGTACGTGCCTTTATCAGCCATGACCGTGATTTGGCTAAGGAAGTCATTGAAAATGACGAAATCGTCAATAACTACGAAACCAAACTTGAGAAAAAATCACTTGAAATTATTGCTCTACAGCAACCTGTATCAAGTGATTTGCGTACAGTTATCACCGCACTTAAAGCATCTAGCGACGTTGAGCGTATGGGTGACCATGCCGTTGCTATCGCTAAAGCAACCATCCGCATTAAAGGTGAAGAGCGTCTAACTGAAATTGAAGCTGAAATCAAGAAAATGGGGAAAGCAGTCCGCCACATGGTCGAAGATGCTCTAGATGTTTACTTGAACAGTGACGAACGACGCGCTTATGAAATCGCAGCTTCAGATGAAATCATTGATAACTATTTCCGTGATATTCAAGCCATGACAGTAGAAGGTGTTCGTAAGAATCCAGATGCTGCCTTCGCTGCCAAAGAATATTTCCAAGTACTTATGTATTTGGAACGTATCGGTGACTATGCCCGCAATCTCTGCGAGTGGGTTGTCTACCTCAAATCTGGTAAAATCATTGAACTGTAGGCAAAGCTTCCAATCTATGTTATAATGGGTTTGTATTGAATAATTCAGACCCTTTTCTTTTGTAAAAGAGTCTAATATCGAAACATTTGTCAGTCTGTTTCGATACGAAAAGTTAGATTAGGAGTATATACGTATGACAGCATCTGTTGCTCGTTTTATCGAAAGTTTCATCCCTGAAAATTACAATCTTTTCTTGGACATTAATCGTTCTGAAAAGACCTTTACAGGGAATGTTGCCATTACAGGTGAAGCCCTTGATAACCATATCTCCCTTCACCAAAAAGACCTTACCATTAGTTCCGTTCTCTTGGATAATGACTCGTTAAACTTCCAAATGGATGATGCTAACGAAGCCTTCCATATTGAACTTCCAGAGACCGGTTTTTTGACGCTTGTCATTGAATTCTCTGGTCGTATTACAGATAATATGACAGGGATTTACCCATCATATTACACCTACAATGGTGAGAAAAAAGAAATTATTTCAACGCAGTTTGAATCTCATTTTGCGCGTGAAGCCTTCCCATCTGTTGATGAACCAGAAGCTAAAGCTACTTTTGATTTCTCATTGAAATTTGATGCTGAAGAAGGCGATATCGCTTTGTCAAATATGCCTGAAATCAATAGCCATTTGCGTGAAGAGACTGGGGTTTGGACTTTTGAGACAACCCCTCGTATGTCTACATACCTCCTTGCCTTTGGTTTTGGAGCTCTTCAAGGTAAGACAGCGAAAACACAAAACGGTACTGAAGTTGGTGTCTTCGCTACAGTTGCACAAGCTGAAAACAGCGTTGACTTTGCCCTTGATATTGCCGTTCGTGTCATTGATTTCTACGAAGACTACTTCCAAGTCAAGTATCCTATCCCATTGTCATACCATCTCGCACTTCCTGACTTCTCAGCAGGTGCCATGGAAAACTGGGGACTTGTTACCTATCGTGAAGTTTACCTTCTTGTAGATGAAAATAGCTCAGCTGCAAGCCGTCAACAAGTAGCCCTTGTAGTTGCCCACGAATTGGCTCACCAATGGTTCGGTAACCTTGTTACAATGAAATGGTGGGATGATCTCTGGCTTAACGAAAGCTTTGCCAATATGATGGAGTATGTTTCAGTAGATGCCATTGAGCCTAGCTGGAATATCTTCGAAGATTTCCAAACAACTGGTGTGCCTCATGCCCTCCAGCGTGATGCTACAGATGGTGTTCAGTCTGTCCACATGGAAGTTAATCACCCAGATGAGATTAACACTCTCTTTGATAGTGCTATCGTTTATGCCAAAGGTAGCCGTCTCATGCATATGCTTCGCCGTTGGTTAGGTGATGAAGCCTTTGCTAAAGGACTTAAAGCTTACTTCGAAAAACACCAGTACAACAACACTATTGGACGTGACCTCTGGAATGCACTCTCTGATGCTTCTGGTAAAGATGTCTCTAGTTTCATGGATACTTGGTTGGAGCAACCAGGTTACCCTGTTGTTACTGCAGAAGTTGTTGATGATACACTTATCCTTAGTCAAAAACAATTCTTCATTGGTGAACATGAAGATAAGGGTCGACTTTGGGAAATCCCATTGAACACAAACTGGAAAGGACTTCCAGACACACTCTCAGAAGAACGTATTGAGATTCCAAATTATAGCCAGCTTGCCGCTGAAAATAATGGTGCTCTCCGCCTTAACACAGCAAATACAGCACATTACATCACAGATTATCAAGGTGAACTCTTGGACCAACTCTTAGAGGAATTTGCTAACCTTGATACTGTAAGTAAACTTCAGATTTTGCAAGAACGTCGTCTTCTTGCTGAAAGTGGCCGTATCTCGTATGCAAGCCTAGTCGCTCTTCTTGATCTTGTCGAAAAAGAAGAAAGCTTCTTGATTGCTCAAGCTAAGTCTCAAATCCTCGCTGGTTTGAAACGCTTTATCGATGAAGATACAGAAGCAGAAGTGCATTACAAGGCTTTAGTACGTCGTCAATTCCAAAACGACTTTGAGCGTCTTGGTTTCGATGCCAAAGATGGAGAATCAGATGAAGACGAAATGGTTCGTCAAACAGCTCTTAGCTACCTGATTCAAGCAGACTATCAACCAGCAGTCCTTGCGGCCGCAAGTGTTTTCCAAGCTAATAAAGAGAACATTGAAAACATCCCTGCAAGTGTCCGTGGTCTCGTTCTCCTTAACCAAATGAAACAAGAAGACAGTCTAACTCTTGTTGAAGACTATGTCAATGCATATGTAACAACAAATGATAGTAATTTCCGCCGTCAATTGACTCAAGCAGTTTCATACCTTAAAAACCAAGAAGGTCTCGACTACGTGCTAGGTCAGCTTAAAGACAAACATGTCGTTAAACCTCAAGACTTGTACCTATGGTATATGAATTTCCTCAGCAAATCATTTGCACAAGAAACCGTTTGGAACTGGGCGAAAGATAACTGGGATTGGATTAAGGCAGCCCTAGGTGGCGATATGAGCTTTGATAGCTTTGTTAATATCCCAGCAGGAATCTTTAAAACGCAAGAACGTCTTGATCAATATATTGCTTTCTTCGAGCCACAAACAAGTGATAAAGCCTTAGAACGTAATATCTTGATGGGAATTAAGACAATTGCTGCACGAGTAAACTTGATTGAAAAAGAAAAAGCAGCCGTTGAAACTGCCCTTAAAGATTATTAATAAGTAAAACAAGCTTTCCATGAAGGAGAGTTTGTTTTTTGCGTGTATTTTTACATAAATTTAGTTATGTTTAAGAAGGGCCATAAAATGGTTTTAGCATAATTAAATTTATGTAAACTAAAAAAATAACCACTCCAAATAGGAATGGTTAGACTAGGGTAATTATAAATTATCTAGAGCATTTTTTTGCTCATCATTGACGATATGAGTATAAAGATCAGTGACCTGAGTGGAAGCATGGCCAAGTTGGTGGCTAACTAAAACTTGAGACTTGGTAGCATCATAAAGACGTGTTGCCAGAGTGTGTCGTAGTTTATGGGGAGTCACACGTATCTTGAAATCCTGAGAATATTTGGCAACCATTTTTTCGATACTTGAAGCATCAATACGGTTTGGAACACCTCGATATTCCGTTAAAAATAGGGCAAGGTCTTGCTTTTCAGCCTTATAGCGTTTATCACGTATACTAAGATAATTCTCAAGATAAGGTTTTGCAAAACTTGCTACATTAACTGAGTCTCGTTTGCCACCTTTTCGAGTAACATCAATGACCATCATTTTCAGATTGATATCTTTAAGGTCCAGGTTAACAGCCTCAGAAAGTCGAACGCCTGAAGCCAGTAGCAAGGCTATTATCGCTAAATCACGTTCTTTATTCTTGTAAAACGAAGATTTTGCGCGATTTGAGAGCTTAACTTCGTATTCATTTTCGACATAATCAAGAAATTCCATGGTTTCATCGCCTAGAAAAAGTTTCTGCTTGATATTCTCAGCACGCGCAGCTAGAGTTTCTTTCTTTTTCTTAGTAGAAACTTTTTTCATGACGTTACGATAGAAATATGGCTCACCGTCAGGACCCTCAACCTCCTCAGTTAAATACTTATAGAGACTAGATAGAGCTGAAAGCGTACGGTTAATGGTTGTTTGAGAAACACCCTGTTTCTTGGAATAGGTATTTAAGGACGGACGTTCACGTAGATAGAGCACAAATGACTCCATGTCTTTTTTAGTTAGATTTTCCAGGGTTTTGATGTCAATTGAGGCAATATCATGAGCATCTGAAATACCTGAGTCAATCACCCAGTCAAAAAAGCGTTTATATTCCTTAAGGTATTCGTATAAGGTCGTAAAAGAATATGGAACCGATAGTTTAGACTGATAATACTCCAAGACAAACCAGGGCATTAGAGATTTGTATTCTTCAATTTTTTCGAGTAAGAGTTCACGTTTCATTTGTTTTTTCTCCAAAATTACTTAATAGAAGTATATCACACCTTTATCTTTCTTTCAAGAAAATTACAGTTTTTCGGAAAGATGTTATAGGAAATTTTCTCTTAGAGGCTTTATAAAGACGATAACCAAAAAAATTTTTTAAGCCAATTATACTCAATTATGTACTTTATTTAAGTGAACACTGGAAATTTTTTACTACTCTCAATTCAGTTGAAAATGTACTTTATTTAAGTGAAAACTAAAAAATTTTCAAATGTACATTTTGACAATAAAAAAACACTCTAATATCAATTTAATGAAATTTAGAGTGTTTTTATTTATCTATATTTTTTCAAACTGTACAAAGTGTTCTTGCTTTCTTCTGTGGCCTTTGCAAATAGAACACGACCTTTTATTGCGTTTTTTGTATGCCATTCTTTCTTTTACTTGAATTTTGTAACGGTGATTAAGATTTTCTTGACATATCCACCATACAGGCAGAATACTCAACTCTGTAATTTCAGTTGGACTTACTATCAAGGAGTTATTTAGATAATCCCACTCATTCATTAGACTTTGTTGCGTTGTTGCTAAATCGTTAAATCCTTTTAATACTTTTTGATTTCTACAGTATGGACAAGAATTTTCTCTGTAAAATTTTTCTTTAATAACTTTCTGATATTCTCCAGTACATACAGGGCATTTCCACCATGCATTATATGTTGAATTTGCCCTTACTGAAGACATTTCTTGTTTATTTAATGATGACCATTCTTTAATTAACCAAGGATGTGTTGTTTCAAGATCATTATAACCTTTTGCAGTCTTCTTAAAAGAACAATATGGACAACATTGGTCGTTTTTGTGGCGATCAGAAATTTTTGCTTTAAAACTTCTGTGACATTTTCGACAAATCCAATTGGTTAAAGCATTTGAATCATAAAAGAAGGTATCAATATCACCATTCAGTTCTTTTACCCATTCATTGTTTAAGTACGGTTTAACATAGCTTAGTGTTTCATTTGGTTTAGGAATTCTTTTATTACAGTAAGGACATATAGAATTGAGACTATTAGAATTATTGTTTGTAAACACACCTAGAACAATCCCTAATCTCTCCTGAAATTCTAAATCACAACAATCACAAATCCAATTAAATATTTTATTCTCGGTTTCTGACGATTTCGTCACCTCATCAGGTTTTTCTACATTCTTGCTACTCCAAAGGTCACACAACTCAGGATAAGTATCTGCAATTGTATTATAACCTTTTAATGCTTGTTCATCATTACAATATGGACAGCTATCTATTACTTCTTTTCTTATTGGAATTGAACAAAGGTATTCACCTTGACAAACAGAACACTTCCACCAATATTTTTTTGTTTCAATGTGGCTCAATGCTAAATGAACAGGCAATCCATTTTTATCGCTCCATTCTTCCTGTAATTTTGGGAAATTATAGAGTATATCATTGTTAAAAACAAGTGTATCCCAATCACAACGATTAGGACAAGTTTGAAAATTACTATTCTCTAAGTCGGTTCTTAAAATCATTTCAATTGGACTACAATAAAAACTGACTTTGCAGCAAGGGCATTTCCAATTTATGCATTTAGAAGACTTATACCAGTATTCAGAAATAGGTTTATCATTACTTTTATCCCAAAATTTCTCTAAATAAGGATGAGTTTCTTGTAAAGTATTATATCCTTTTAACATCAATTTATTATCACAATAAGGGCAGCCTTCAAGATGCCTTTTGACAACACTACATTCATATTGACCATGACATTTAAAACACTGCCATCTTACTAAGATGTTGGATAAACTATCAATCATATTACTTTTTACATGAGTTGGAATAAATTGCTTAAAAAGATTTCTATCTGTATGTAATAGGGGGTTCGCTTTCACTTTAATTGGGGTATCGAATGTAGCTTTACAGTTAGTACAATAGAAACTATATCTTTTGATTCTTGAAATTAGCTGATCAATAGACAACTTAAAGATATGGTCACATTTGTCGCATTTCCAATTTCTAGGGATTGTAACATTGTCACTTAACTTCAAATCATTAAACTCTACATCGTTTTGCTCCCCTGGAAGATAAATTTTCCGAAGATTAGGGTATGCTTTAGTGTAAGGTACAAAATGTGTACTTTCATTACATCCGACATGAATAAGCTCTTGATTATGTTTATTGATTAATTTAGAAGTGTTTGCTACATCTTTCCAACCAACATGACAGGTAGGACATTTGAAGTGAAATAACCTCTTTGAAGAAAAAGATAAATTATCAATCTCTTCCTGAATGGTTTCTATATTTTCATAATGAAAGTTTATGTACCTTAGAAAGTTAGGAATCCTTGCAGATATAGAGTTTTCCCCTTTTATGAACACTTTTCCAAGCTCACATACAGGACAGATTTTTGAATGATTTTGAATATTCTTATAAGATTTTGATGTACTTGCTTTCCATTCATAAGAACAGGTAGGACATTTCCAGTTAATGTGTTTTTTACTGGTAATTGTTATTTTTTCTACATCTATTTTGATATTCTTGTCAAAGTCCCAATAGTTCAATAAGGCTGGAAAATCAGTGATTAAGTCTGACATTTTCTCCTCCTAATACTTAGTCTTGTTATCCAGTAAGTCTTTTATTTCCAAAATCTTACTTTTGCTTGTTTGCTTTTCAGTATGAGTATGTTTTTCAAAAGATATTTTTGTGTCTGAAGTAATAACATTCTCACTAAGATACTTCTTAGTTACTAGTTGCTGATCAGATTTTAACAAGCCCTCTTCTTTTAACAATTCATTCGCAATATCAGGATACAAACTAGTTTTAAGAAGATTCCTTAACTTTTTGTTTTCCTCTAATAATTCTTTGTTTAACGCTGTCTGCTCCTTTATTTCAGCATTTTTTTCATTAAGTTGTGCTACCTCATTTTTCAACTCTGAAACTCTTGTTTTGAGCTTACTGGCTTCTTCCTTATATTCTATTGCTGCATCAACAACTCTTTTATAATAATTGTTAAGTTCCATCAATGCTGATTTGATTGCTTTAGGGGTTCTATTGGTCATTAAGAAACGTTCTACATCTAGAGTTTTATACGTTATAACTGTTTGATAAGTGTCGTCTTCAAATAGTTCCAATCTATCATTAAGGGCTTGTCTAAATTCTTTGTTTCTTCTAATCGTTGTGTCTGCAACCTGCGGAAATCCGTTGCTTCTAAGGTAATTTCCAAACTGTGGAATTTTGAATAGTCTAGGATTATTCGAACAATGTTCCAGTAAATAATGTTCAAATAATAATAGCAATTCTTGATTATCAATATACTTCTTTCTAGCCATTTGAGAACTCCTGTAAGGATAAATGTTTTTCAGTTAGATATTCTTGATAAGAATGACTAACTGTTTTAAGTTTTAATAATGCCTCACCAATATCTTCTATATTCCCCTTTCCTTGTCGAACTCTTTTTATAGCCTCATCTACAATTAAAGCTTCCTCGTCGATTGATTTCTTAAAGGATTTATCCATAGAGAAATAATCTTTTCCAGCTTTTCTGTAAAATGGACAACTAGTACAAGCACCAAGCTCTGCATGTGAGCTAATGACTTTAAGACAGTCTGAATAATCACCTTCCGCAAATCGAGGTGAATAACATCTGCCCTTATTATCAAGAGGAACATAGTTTTTATTAATGGTGTATTTATGTTGAGTTTTACTTATAGCGTAAGACGTTTGAGAGTTTGTTAATTTACGATAAAGCTGATAGCTCCTACATTCAATAAACTGACTCAGATTTGAAAAATAATGTGAAGATGTTGTGATACTATCATGTCCAGCTAAGAGCATTGCTGTTACTGGACTAGCTCCTTCTGCTATCAAATTGATCATTGCAATGTGTCTAGTATCTCCAATATGAATGAAATTAATCTCATGATCGTCTAATTGATTTGGGGAATTGATATGATGGACAAAATACCCATACTGTTGAGATACAATCTCATTAAAGAAATATTTTAAAATTGTATTTAAGTTACTGTACGTCAAGAAACGGTTTTTAGTACTAGCAATACGTTTCCATTTCCGATAATGAGAGTCTGTCACAAATAGGGTATCTAACTGTGTAGATGATAAGTCTTTGGTTAGCTCTAAATAATTTAAAATCTCACTCGCAAGCTTAAATGGTACTTCGTAAGTTGTTAAATAATAATCCTCTGAAATTTTATGGGATACTCCCTTGTCTTTTCCTTTTAAGTTATTTCGTCTGAGAGTTAAGTAATATTTTCCGTCTTTTTCTGTGAGACAATTTCTCTGAGTGAGCAAAAACTCCCTTGGTCTAAGTGGTACTACTGCTGTTATTTGCCACCATAAGTAAAGAGGGTAGTAAAACAATCTTTCCTCATCTAATAATGATTTAACCCAATAGTCGTTTAAAATATCATTAAATAAAAAATAGGATTGAAATTGGGCTAACTTTCGCTGTTTTTTAGTGTTCAGTTGATAACTAACATTTAAAAGTTCATCTAGTTGCTCAATCAGTTGGGTTAATTCGTTACTCTCTAAACATGGTAGTGTAGAAAGAAAATCTATACATACTGAGGGGTTGGAAATCTTCATATTTGCTAATGAGAAGGCTTCGTTCACTTTTAGTTCTCTGACTAATTTCTTTATATCTCTTAAAAAGGCTTGGAGAGTGATTAAAACATGATGTTCCATAGATAGCACTATAAAACTCTTTAAGTAGGTAACAAAATCATCAAAAGATAATTGAAATACTTGTTCATAAAACCTTTTATATTGGAATTTATTCAAGTTAAAAATGAAGCTAACGTTAGAATATTCATTAGTCGTTTCCCATTTATTTTCTTCAAAATTGGTGGTTAGAATAATCCCTTTTTCAACATAGTCTTGAAAACATTCTTTTGCGCTCTCAATCATATTGTCATCAAACAGGATAATTTCATTTACTTTACGAAATAATTTTGATTGATTATTCAACTGACTAACTCCTTAATAATATCCTCATAATCAGACAATACAGCTTCGCCATACTGTTCTGATAAAGCTTGCAACATTTCTGTAAGACATGGTTTAATCTGCTTCTCAAGAATGGCTCGAACCTTTCCTCGTTCAAGTTCATTCTTTAATTTTTGATATTGTTTATTGAGTCGATTAAACTCACCAATTAACAAAAGCAAGGTAGATTTTGTTTGTAATTCATACTGACAGCCGACGCAATGCTGACGGTCATCATAGGGACATAGTTTCCCTAGTGCAGATAAAAGACACATACTCTCTTCTTGCTTAGAAAAAGCTTCTCCGTTACCAATTCGATGACAGATCGTCAGTAATTGTTCAGGATCAACATTATTTTCAACTAGAGTTTTTAATGCTTGTTGCGAACGTGAATCAGCCCTAATACTCAATTCCAACGTTTTTTCAATTTCAATTGGCGTTAAATCTAAACTTTTAATCATTTGAGTTTGTTGGCTTGGACTTAATTTTTTATACTTTCCTCTAGTTACAATGGTCAAGAGCATAGACGGAATCATGGATAATACGCCTCGTTCAAATAGCTCTTTTGCAACCATTTCAGGTTTTAGTTGTCCGAGTTGGGCATCTTTTAGATACGTTGTTGTAGTTTGTGCAAATTCATTAAAATCCCCTTTATGGCTACGAGCTAATGCTGCTAGAAAATAACCTTTAATATTCAGTTCTGACTTTTCTTCAAGAACATCATCTGCTAACATTGCGACAGATTGTAAGTAGGACTTGTTTGCAGAACGACTACTAAAGTTACGCTCTAAAAATAAATTTCCGATTTCCTCCCCCATATAACTAGTAATCTTTTCATAAGTTTTAATTTGTCTGATCAATGGATTTTCTGCATTGTATGGTATTTGAAGTTGGAAATGTGCCTCACAGATAGCCAATAACGTTCCAATAAGAACCTGACAACTTTCTGGGACATGAAACTTTAACTGAGCAACATTAGAAGCGTTTTTGGTTTTATTAGGTGTTAAGTTTAAATAAGTCAATCTTGTTGTAATACTTAGTAAAGTCCTTCTAGCTTCACTACTACTCCAAGTTCCATCTACTACTGCTTCTAAAACTTCTAATGGTTCTCTTGTTAATTTAGGATGTCCTAATCTTTCTAAGTCTGTTGATCTTAGTGCGCAAATAAAATGTAACCCTAGATACAACCATGTATCTGCATAGTTTTTTGAATTTGCTGCTTTACACAACATATCATTTTTTATGATGTAGTTTTCGTTGAATAGGTAGTACATTAATTCAAGGTATTCATCTAATTCATACGCTCCATTTGCACTCTCAATCGTGTAACGCTTTGTCATTTCAAAACTTACTCGATAACGAGTAACGCCTTTATTGAGTAGCCATTTAATAAATTGAATGATGATATTGCCTTGTGACTTCGTAAGAACTTCTGTTGCTACTTCTACTAAGGTCTCTACTTCAGCATCACTATATAGAAACAAATCTTTTGTTAAGTAGTATGCTAAAAAATCAAGTAGATAGAAACGATTTGTTTCACTCAGCTTTTCTTCTTCAGCAAATTGTACGAATAATTCACTTGTAGAAGGAAATTTTTTTGAAAAGATTCCTTCCATACTCTTAATTCCAGGAGGTGTTGTTAGATAGTCTTTGATGTGATTTTTAAGAACTTCAGCATCTTTTTCAGAAATAGTATAATCATCATGATTTATAGACACACCAAACCATTCATTGTCTAGTAAGAATCCACTGACTTTCTCACGGTGTTTTATTGTAGCAGCACCTAACTCGACTAATATTCTTTCAAGATAATTTTTTAAATCTACTACCAATAGCTACTCCTTTTAATCTTCTCCAAACAATTTTTCTGCTTGCCAGTTCATATATTCAAAAACACCATTATTAACCTGACCATATTGTTTTGCAATTTCTCCTTTATTTTGTAAATAAACCCAAGCACTTTCTGGTGAATTGTCCCCTCTAGCAGACATCAGTTCACTAACTTCATTAACACCTGACAAAACCAATTGTGTGGTGTACCAGTGCCTAAAGATATGGGGTGAAATATTATTTTCTTGCAAGAGTTGACCAAAAAAGACAACCTCTGGGTCATCAGATTTAAGAAATATTGGAATCATTTCTTCGCGAATAATCTTACGAAATCGTTGATAGTACACATCGTATGACAATGCTTTCCCTTGCTTGTTAAGGTTTAATGGACCATAATCTCTCTCATACCTTTTACCTTCTAGGTAGCTCATATAGTCATTGTAGGTGTCTAAAAAGACCTCTAAGAAGATATAAGGTACAGCTTGAAGTCTTTCCTTTTTAATTCGTCCAGTTGGCTTTAAATCGCTTCTAAGGGGCATTTCTTTTCGCAGATCAATCTCAATTTTAAATACTTGATTATCACTTTGGTGAAATATGATACCTGCCCCCAAAGGGCTATCTTCACGCCTTACATTACAAGCTTCTGATGGTCTTAAACCAACAAATGCTCCCAAAGCAACAACCATAAGTAAATCCTTGTGATATTGAGCAATGTGAGCAAAAAGCATTTCAAAGGCGCTGTTTGGCATATCCCTAAAAATTGACTTCTGTGTGTTGCCTCCATCAACAAATACCTCAAAATTCAACTCTTTTCTTTTGATGACTCTACCTCGTCTATTAGTGAACGTATTGATAGAATAAAGGTCTTTTGGCTTCAATTTAGCCTTCCCTTTTCGCTCATTCAAGTATAGAGTTAAAAAATCAAGAACGGCATTTACACATTTTTCGACTGTACTTTTCTTTCTATTTGTTCTATCTTCAGGCAATTGTGCTAAACCATAAAGCGTAAAAAATTCCTTGACCATTTCAAAAGTTAGTTGATCAAGATTATTTACCCCAACTGTTCCAAATATATAGTTCAAAAACTTAACAACATATGAAAAACGTTTGTTGCCATCGTCTGAGATAGACTTAATTTTTGCGGAAGATTTTACATATCTATGAAAATGAGTGAATTGTAATGTGCCATCATCATGTTTGAGTGCAATCAATTGCTTTGTAACGATATTATTATCACCTAGAATCAGCGAATGTTTATATACAACAAATCTCATGTTACCTCCTTGTTTATTATGACTGAAGGTTCTTACTGTGTTTTATGATGTCAATACAGAAAAAAACGATCAAATCAGTACTATTTTCCTTTGTGCTCTAAACTGCATAAAGGGAATATCGATGAGTACTTTCATTGATCGTTATTATTATTCAAATTAATTCAATAATAAAAGTAACTTCATCTAAGTAATAAGAGCAATTAATTAGCTCAGCAACAACGATAACCACAGCAACTCCTTCTAAACGATGAAAGGAATATCCGCCGTGGCTATCTATTTACTTTTTTTCTTTTACTTCTGTAAGTTACTTTTGTTATTTTACTTTTTCTGTATTATATCATATTTTGATTAAATTGTCATCTAAGAAAGTGATTTTAAAAAAACTGGAAATTTTTTCAATTGTATATTTTGACAATAAAAAACACTTTTATGTCAATTTAATGATTTTAGAGCGTTTTTAGCTTATTTGATTTTAAAGTTTTCGTCTATTCCTTAGAATTACTTGAAGAACAGGAAAAATTCGACAACAAAGTAAGTCGATCTATTCAGTTATAAAACCTATGAAGGTCTTTCTGCTGGAACTAGCCACTCCTACTTTGGAGATGTAGATTATACTCTTACTTATTCAACTGATAATATCCCTCATTATTTCTCCTCATGTGGTGCTAGCAAGCTTCTATATTATAGAACGAAAGTGATAAAGTGTTTTATAAAATTATACTATAAAATAAAATGAAAGAGAATTACACACTCAACTCAAACAACTTATAAAACTCACCTCTCCTATCCATCAAATCACTGAAAGAACCATCTTCAACAATAACGCCATCTTTCATAAAGAGAATTCTATCGTATTTTTTCAAAATGTTCTCATTCAACTTGTGGGTTACTACAAGTGCAGTCAAATTTTGAATATCCAAGATTGAACTTTCAATTTCAGTAGTTACTTGATTATCCAAAGATGAAGTAGCCTCATCCAATAATAAGATTGGTGTTTTTCGAATCAAGGCGCGCGCAATACTAACTCTTTGTTTTTGTCCGCCAGATAAATTTGATCCATTCTCTCCACATAAAGCTTGTAGACCTAATTCATTTTCTAAAACATAACTTTCTAAACCTGACTGCTGTACAGTTTTCTTTATTTCCTCATCAGTGAAGGATTGATTAAGAGTAATATTTGCTCTTAAAGTATCATCAAAGATATAAACATCTTGCTGAACAATCGTCATCAAGTTATAAAGACTCTCTGCTGAAATAGCTTGTATATCTTGATTATCAATTGAAATATGTCCACTTGTTACATCATAAAAACGCAGCAATAGATTGAGCAAAGTTGATTTTCCACTCCCTGACATTCCTACAATTGCAATTTTTTCCCCTTTTTGAACCTTCAAAGATAAATGATTAAAAATCTTTTCTTCAGTATTAGGATAAGAAAAATCTATATTTGAAAAAGAAATAACATCATCGAAATATTCTTTCGTTTTACCAGTTTGAAGTTCGATTACATCTTTTACCTCAAATGCATCTAGTATTGCCTGACCTTCACGGAATTTACTCATTCCCATACCAACTTCATTTAGTGGCATTACTACAAAATTGACCAGTTGAACAATAGCTGTTACACTTCCAATTGTGGTATAGCCATTAAAAACAAGATACATTCCTCCACCAAAGGCTACTAAAAAAACAATCATCCCCGAAAGTTGCGAAATAACATTAGCTAAGACATCAAATTTTCCTTTCATAAAATATATCTCATCCAATTTTTCGCTTTCATTTCTGTAATCTTGACGGATAGCCTCTTTCACATTAAAACTTTTAATAACCAGAAATCCTGCTAAAATATCTTTAACCTTAGCTAAATACTTCTGTTCGGCAATCATAGCTCTTTTTTGAAGTGAAGCTGATTTTTGCCCAATAAATCCTGATATCATCATTGGAATAATGCTAGCAATGATTACTAATAAGGTCAAAAACCAATTACCTATAAACATAGCTAGGAGTGAAAAAATCATTAAGGAAAGGTTTTTTGAAATATTAAAATACTGGTGTAGATAATCTTGCTCGATTTTCTTCATATTTTCGGTTAATACAGAAATAAACTTTCCTGATTTTTCTTTAGAAAAGTCTCTATAATCGCTATCTAAAATAGATTGGAACACCTTGTTTTTGTATCTTGACATGATTTGCCTAACAAGTTTATTTCTCAATCGAAGAGATATAAAGTTCAGTCCTGCATAGATGAAAATAACACTAGCTCCTACTAGTACCGCTTGAGTTAAGGCATCTTCATTTTGGGACATACCACTATCAATAATACCTTTAATAGAATAAGCAAAAGCAATATTAGTTAAAGGTACCAGTATATTAAATATCATGAAAGCATAAAAAGCCTTCTGATGATTCTTTATCAATTGTTTCATCCTTAATCTACCTCATAATTCTTAATTTCATTTAGAAAATGAGACATAAAATATTCTTCTAAGTTAATATTCTCTCTCCTAATCTCTTTCATAGAGACCTGTTCTACAATTTCTCCATTTTTGATAAAACCAATTTTATCTGCTATCTGTGAAATTTCCGATAATATATGACTCGATATTAGTATTGTAATTCCATGCTCCTTAGAAAGCGACAACAAAAGATTTCGAATTTCTTGAATTCCTATTGGATCTAAACCATTGATTGGCTCATCTAAAATTAACAATTTAGGTTTTGTTAGAAAGGCACGAGCTAAACCGAGCCTTTGCCTCATTCCTAACGAAAATTCTTTTACTTTTTTAGTCGTATTCTTTAATCCGACCATTCTTAAGGCTCTTATTATATCTGATTCAATAATATTTTTCCCCATATACTGAGCGTGAATTTCCAAAATTTCTTTTGCAGTGTAATTATCATAAAAAATTGGTGATTCAATAATACTTCCAATCTGACTTAATATTTCTTCTCTGTGTTCTTGTAGATTTTTCCCAAAAATTTCAATACTACCTGATGTAATTGTTGATAAGGATAACATACATTTCATTAACGTTGTTTTTCCAGCACCATTCGGTCCTAAAAAACCATAGATTTCTCCTTCAGCAATTTGAAGGTTGATACCACTTAAAATTTCTTCTTTATCAATTGTTTTAAAAACTTCTTTTATTTCAACAATATTTCTCATTTCTATCTCTCTTTCTATATCTAACTTTAAACGCAAGAATTTTTCTCCCGGAGCATAAATACTAACTTATACAGTCTCTTTTTTTATAGAAATCATCAAGGAATTCTCACTTTCTTTCAATTAAACTCAGGTATGCTACTTGATACTAATATCTTGTCTTGAAATATTAAAAATTGAAAATGAAGTAATCATTAAACTTATGAAACTTGCAAATATCAAAAAGAATAAGTTATCAGTAATATTATTAGATAAACTTCCTGGACTTACATTTGAAAGTAATGCTGCTAAACCAAGTCCTGAAAGCATTGTTATAGCTGTTGAATGTTTAATCATACCTAAAACGAATGGTAGTAACCCTATTAGTACTGTTGCAAACGTTATTCCAGCTAAGTTAATTAATTGACTAGCTATAGGGATATAACTAGATTCAGTTACAACAGCCATGAATCTAATGAATAATTGAATCACTAAATGTGCAGAAAAATGTGCAATAAATGCTATTAAAATGACTGAAAGAATTTTTCCCCATAGTAACTTTATTTTAGAAATAGGGTAAGAAAACAACTGAAAAATTGTTCTTCGTTTAAATTCATCAATAATAATCGTAGACAATAAATAAGATTCGAAAATCAAAAATGCTGCTTTTGTAAATAAAGATGAAAACAATGAAGCTACAATTGCCCAACCTTCCCATTTACCAGTAACTCTAATAACATTAGAATCCTGTCCAGTGAATTCTCCTAGTTTATTGTCAGTACTTAAACCCATAATAATGATTGCTGTAATACCTAACACTATAAATATAGTACACAACCAGGCTAAAAATAATTTAGATTTAGAAACTTTATTTAATTCAATTTTAATAAGCGACAACATAGATTATTTCCTCCAAAGCGTAAATAAAGAATAAACTATTCAGACTAATCTCGACAAATATTTAAAAATAAGCTTATTCTTCAGACAATGTTACTATACATACTATCGGTATGTATATACTAAAAACAAACATACCTTCGGTATGTATAATGGATTTTTAATAACACACTTAAAGTATGTTATTTTTTAACTATAAATTATGTAAGATAATTTATTGAATTGATAACACATAAATAGAAATTAGTATTAACATGAATGCCATGCGACTACTTATTTACTATTTTTTTAAGTGATCAAATAAGTTGAAAATCACCTCCATCATTTCATCAGAAATTAACTGTACCCCTAGACCTTCAAAAGTAAGTTTAATGAAATTCATTTTACGCTTTAATTCTACTAATGAAAAAACGGAAATTTGAAAACCAATCCAAATATTTAGAGATAAAACAATTAAATCTGCTAGCTCTTCTGGATATTCTGTTTTAATAGACCCATCTTCAACTCCTTCGTAAACCTTTTCTCTAATTTCGGGTAAAAAATCAGAAAATAGACCTAGATACTGCTCTCCTAACAAACGTGGACTTCTTAGCATGATTGAGGCAGAGTAAACGAGCCTTTGGTGTTCAAAATTAGAGAAAGAGTCCATCAAAGAATTTTGTATCTTTTCTAATCCAGTATTTCCTCTCCAATTATAATTTAAAATTTCTTGATTATTTTCGCTAATGATTGTTTGCAGTATATCATATTTAGACTCAAAATGATGATAGATAACACCTTTTGTTAATCCACCTAATCCATCTATGATATCTTGTATTGATGTATTATCAAATCCTTTTTCTAAAAATAGATTTTTAGAGACCTCTAGTATTTTTTTTCTAGTTTCATGTGAGTTTCTATTCCTTGCCATTTTTGTTCCTTTCTATCATACCAATGGTATGTAATTCTATTGTAGTGGAAGTAACTAATAATGTCAAGTTCTTTATTGGAATATGAAAAACCTTTACAATAAAGGCTTTTCATTATTACTTCGCTACAAGGTTTCTAAGCTTTTACCAGCAAAGATACACACTCAACATGTGCTGAGAGCTTTCTTCTATACTAATAGACGAAAGGGTGTGAAAATGATTTTTAAATGATACTGTGGAACGGAACAGTAGCCCTAGTATTGACTACTGTCGTTTCTATTCATATTGGCTATTCTAGGACTGAGATGAAAAAATCTATAAATGCTCAGAATAAAATTGAACCCGCAAATCTCCCCAAAACAATGGTGAGTCATGTACTTGTATTATTCCGAAAAAATACACCTCTGGTGCAGTGAGACAAATTGGTGTATCTTATAGTGGCTTCGTAGATGAAAGCTATACTCTACTATCACTCTTTGATGATGTAGAACAAATTGAAAAAGATAATAGACTTCAGACAGCTATTGATGTTGTCAGAGAACAGTTTGGTTTTTTAGCCATACAAAAAGGAACCGTCCTAACTGAAGGTTCCAGAAATATTGAACGCAGTAAACTTATCGGTGGTCATTCCGCGGGTGGATTGGAGGGATTAAAATGAAACAAGAAAAAAATACAGTACAATTTTCAGAAATCCGTAGCAAAGGATGTAATGATATTGAAATGCTTGAAAGATTTTTACATGGAATCGTTGAAACAGCAACTTCAAAACTTCGTCAGAGAAAACTCAAAACAACTGAAATATCGATACGACTAGTACATGCTAAATCTGAAAACCGATTACCATTGGAATTTACATTTAGCATTAAGCCAACAAGCTCATCTGTGATAATCTATACTGAGGTAATCAATCGCTTTAAAGAATGTTACACAGGTGGGGGAATTCAAGGTTTTACGATTCAATTTGATAAAAATACCCTTGCCTCTGCATAGAAAGGATTTGATATGATTGACCGTTCATATTTACCATTTCAATCAGCAAGAGAGTACCAGGATACAAAGATGCAAAAATGGATGGGCTTTTTCCTATCTGAACATGCATCAGCACTCTCTGATGATACAAACAAAGTAACGTACATGTCTGACTTATCACTAGAGAAGAAATTATTACTCCTCAGTCAAGTATACGCCGGGCAGCTACGCACACGCATTCAAGTGATTGAAAAAAACAAGCGTGTTTCCTACACTGGAACAATACCAAGTCTGACCAAAGATTTCATTTTGATAAAAACTACAACAGGTCACATCAATTTGAAATTAAAAGACATTATTAGTATTGAACTTGTCGAGGAGGTGCTCTATGAATCAGCTTGAGTTTCAGCGTAATCACCTACAAATGGACTATTATAGCGAGAGCTACCAAGATTTTGAACGTGACTTCTACCGCTACTCTAACATGAATATTCCATTGACCTTCCTAACTGATGATATCCTAAAAACAATGGCGACTTCACGTAAGAATTACTTTGTCCTCAATAAGGAAAAGTCCAGAGATAACCGCGATCACTTCTTCATATTTGAAGTAAGTACCGTAGATGAGAATCCGCTAATCTATCATTATACATATAAGAAAACTACAATATATTTAGCAGAAAAATAGGAGCAGTTCAATTGACTGTTCCTATTTTTAATATTCATAAAATCTAAAGTCTTTATACTCTTTAACAATGGAGTCGCCAACCAGAACAGACTATACTGACCAGCGACTACCTTAAATTTAATGTTTCAGATTTATTTTCTTATCTCTAATTTCATAAACTACATCTGCTACATTTTCGAGTAATCGTTTATCGTGGGTGATAAACACGATAGTTCCGGTGTACTCCTTCATTAGTATTTCCAAAGCCTCTAAACTTGGTATGTCAAGGAAGTTACTGGGTTCATCCATTATTAGGATGTTATATCTACCCATGAGCATTTTAGCAAGCAACAATTTTATAATTTCTCCACCGCTTAAAACAGATAAACTTTTTCCAATATCGTTCTGTTTGAACCCCATAGATGCTAGCACTGAACGAATTTCTGATATATTGTAGTCACAATCCTTCTGCATAAACTCCATAACATTCTGATTACTGTTGTACTTGTAACCATTCTGTGCAAAGTAACCTATTTTTGCCTTAGGCGAAATAGAAATTCCTTCTTCATGGTTTAAGATCATTTGGATTAAAGTTGTTTTTCCGATTCCATTACCACCAGTTAACGCCACTTTTGCTCCTAACGGAATTTGAAAAGATGCATTTTCAAACAGAGCCTTATCCCCAAATACTTTATTAATTTCTGCACCGACTATAGGGTATGGATTATGGAGCTCCAATGCTTTACTTTGCCTGAAACGAATTCTGCGAATGCCTTCCGGAGCTTCTACTTTTCCTAAGGCCGCAATCCTGTGCTCTAGGGTTTTAGCAGCATTATACATCTTTTTTTCCTTACTTCCTATTGATTTTTGATGAGCTAAACGCCCTCCGTCTTCAGTACTTTTTTTCTTTGAAGAACCTTTTGCCTTCTGTTCTATTTTACGAGCCTGTTTTCGCTTTTCCTCCGCAGCCCTTTCCAATCGGGCACGTTCCGCAATAAATTGTTCGTATTCTGCAGCTTGGCTCTTACGTTCTTCCTCTTTCTGACGAAGATAATCAGAATAGTTTCCCCAATACTCAGTGATTTTGCCATCTTTCAGTTCCCATATTTTATCTACTATTTCATCAAGAAAATAGCGGTCATGGCTAATAACTAACAGTGCACCTGTAAAATATTTTAGCTGTCCTATTAGAAAATCAATTCCTTCACGGTCTAAATGGCTCGTAGGTTCATCCGCTAAAATACCATGAACCTGTGCCGATAAGGCCTGTGCTATTTTAAGCCTTGTTTCTTCACCACCGCTCATAGTCTGTATATTTAATTGCTCAACACCTAGCTTGCCTACAAGTGCAAAATCTTTTTCCTCCTGCAGAGTTACTTCGTCCAACTGGGGAATATAGGCAAGTTCACCCAGACGATTCATTTTACATCCTGGGGGAGTTAATTCTCCTAAAAGTACCCTGAGTAAAGTGCTTTTTCCAGCACCATTTGCTCCTACTAAACCAATACGGTCATAATCATATACTTCTAATTCATTTATATCTAAAACATCGCGTCCTTTGAATTCCACACGAATGTCTTTTGCTTTTAATATTAATTCCATAACATTTCCTCCTGTCTATAATCGCATGCTTTCATTTGCTTGTATGCAGGGAAAACCCTGCGATTTTAGCAGGAAGAGTTACATGAAAATAAGATACATAAATATTCCTCCAATATTGTTTATTTTAAATCTAATTTTCTAACCTCAGTTATCATTTGGCAAACTATAGCAATGCCAATAATTAAAATACCTGATAGTAAAAACCAATGATTTACACCGATTTTATCAGCAAAGAATCCAGAAAGAATTAACCCAATTGGCATAGCAAGTGACATGATACTTCCGATCAAAGAAAATACACGTCCTAAATATTCAGGCTTAATTTTCTCCTGAAAAAGAGCTGTTTGCACACCGCTATAAAATGGCACCGAAAGCCCCATTATTGCACAGCAAACTACGAATATTACAAATCCATTTGGAGGAAGTATTCCCGAAACGGCTAAACTGGTCCCCATTATAAAAAATGAACTTGTTATTAGTAATACATGCTTTTCGAAGCCCCCTAATCTTCCTAATAATAAGCCTCCTGCTAGCATCCCAAATGCAAAGGAAATTTCCGTAATAGAAATATGCACAGGCGTTCCATTAAAGTGTTCCATGCTTATTAAAGGAAATAGTGCATTGATTGGCATATAAACAAAAGTATATAGTGTTCCTAAGAGTAATAAGGCAAACAATCCTTTGTTTTGTCTCAGAACCACAACTCCTTCTTTCATCTCCCTTATGAAATTTGGTTCTAAACTTTGCACTTGATTACCCAGCTTAGGTATACGTACAATTGCTACCGTAATAGATGCAATCACAGCACCCAATACGTCGATGGCAATAATAGCATTTAAATCCCAAACGGAGTATAAGAGTGCTGCAACTGCCGGACTAACAATATAGCTTATAGACTGCAAAGACTGACTATAGCCTGCGCATTTCGTTAGCTGTTCTTCTGGTACTAAAAGTGGTGTAACCGCATTGAGTGCTGGGGTATGAAAAGCTGTTCCAATGCTACGGATAAACAATACTATCATAATCATCCAGACAGGTAGCTCCATACAGAATGCAACAATAGCAAGCACTGCACCAGCTGCTGCGATAATTAAATCGGCACCAATCATTATCTTCTTCCTATCATGACGATCCACTAGCACACCAATGGCAGGTCCCAAAATCGCATAGGGTAAAAAACCTACTAATGAAGCCATAGACAAGACCATCGCAGATCCTGTTTTTTCTGTAAGGTAAAAAATAATCGCCATTTGCAGGATGGCACTAGTGATTAATGATACTGCTTGCCCTGCCCATATTGCATAAAATTTTCGTTTCCAATTGTTGTATTTTTCCATTTATATTATCTCCTGCATATTATTTTGCTTGAATTTCTATTTTGAATAGCATTCTAGGCAATAAAAAATGCAGGCCAAACCCCACAATGTGGCTTTTGGTCTGCATACATACAATTTGGAAACATTCATATTAAAGACATAGTTAAATAAAGGTATAGTTAAATAACCAATATCCTCACCGTAACTAATGAATGCTCAATATCGTATAAATAAGCACAACAAAAAAGCCTATCATCGGGTATAGATTCTGCTTTTTTTATTGCCAGCTTATCTTAAACGCATTGAGGCTGTCATAGTTTCGGTTCCTCCTACATCTTTGTTTATATCAATTTATAGTATAACACAACAAGATGATATGTTCAATATAAAAGTTATGGAATGAGACTCATACTTCCAATTCGATGCCAGATTTAAAGGATATGACGAAGTTTTCTTCATAGACTGTAACGCTCTGGATTATCTTCCTTAGTAGCAAGCGATTAGCTTTCACAAAATCTTCTGTTTGTAGTTTTAAAAATTCATCAGGATTTTCTAACTCAACCTCAAAATATTTCATTTTACATTCCCTCATTTCATTTATTGATAAATTGAGTTTGCAAAAAAGAGTGGACAATTTTTGTCTACTCTTAACCTTTAAAATAGTTTTTTTTAATCGATTTGAAGTTGCCTAAATTATTACTTATTCGGTAAAATGAAGTATTGCTTTCAACAGATTTCCTTCAACTACACTTCACTTGATTCAAACAAGGTGGGTACATTTCTATTCCCACAAACTCCTTGTCAATGGAAACAAACACGTACCCACAGGGTAAATGGAAATAGAAACTGATAATTTCTAGCTATCACTTCTACTCATTCCAAAAATTTTCTCACTCTGATACTTACCCACCATAAAGCAAAAAGCCTTGCAATCAAGGCTTTCATTATCCCTTTCGTTCAAAGGTTTCTAAGCTTTTACGAGCAGAGCGACACACTCAGCGGTTCGCTATCTCCGTTCTGTCTGCGTGCTAGCACTTGTCAATCACGGACAGCTATCGCATGGGCGGAAGTAAATGCTAATCTTCGTCGTTTTACTCCTTGACTAGCAAACTTACCGCCTCAACATGGGTTTTGAAGGACTAAATGGAGTCTGAATTGCCTGATAGAGATGTAGTATTGATTAAGCAATCAACAAATAATGTACAAAACAAAAATAAAGTACACTGCTTAATGAGTATACTTTATCCTTCTAATTCAGTTTTATCAATGGTTTAGCTATAGTTAAGTCGATTGGTTAAATGAATTTAGACTATTGCTTTTTATAACGACTATAAATTGTATTCTCAATGCTATAATTTATCTTCCGAATCTACTTCTTCATAATTTATCGGGATTAAAGCAACTTCACTGCTTAAAGTAGATTGTTTTTCATTTTCACTTATTTGAATGGCATTTTTGAGTGAAAAAATAACTTCTCTTACAAGATTTAATAAATCTAATGCAAACTCTTGAAGTTCAGATTCAGTTAGATACAGTCTGGTTTCATTATTATCTTCATTATCTTCACTTCCATTAAAAATATTCAATGTTATATTAGTAAATCTGTGCTCTAAATAATTTCTAATAATTTTCAATCGCTTTGAGTTTGGATTAGCTGTTAAAGAATTATCACCATTATCAAAATCTTTCTCTATCCAAAATATAGATGACAGACCAATATTCTTATCCAACATTTTATTTAAATCACTATTTGATCTCCAAATTGAATGGAAATTTACTTTTCGAGTTTCAATTTTTAAAGAATAATATTCATTTATAAACATAGCTACTTTATCTAATAATGAATATAGTGTTTTAAAAGATGCTTTTAATCCTTCAACTCGGATAGAGTATTGTACGTAGTCTAGACAATCAATAAGATCAACATTCTCGTCAGCATAATGAACCGAATCAACCTCAATGCTATTAAAACAGAGATAACGGGCATAAACATATTCTTGCTTAATTTGATTAAACATAGAAATGTATTTGTTTAAATCTTTATCCGATTGAAACAATAAACTTGGTAGTAAAAGATTATCATCATATCTATTTATATCGTCAGCTTGTAAGTCATTAAGTGGATTAAGATACAGCCCGTTGTTCCAACACCATTCACGATACTTTTGTGAATTAGGATTATAATCAATGTTTTTACAAGAGCATTCATCTAAATCTTTATAATCAAGATATTGTTCGTAAAGTTCAATAAACCGCTTTTCTGCATAATCAACTCTGTTTGGATCTGAAACAGTTATGCTTGTTTCTATTAAATTTTTAATTTTTTTAATAAAGTGGAGGTGTTCGTTATCATTCAAAAAATTACGATAATGATCTAGACAAATAGCCAAGTTACCACTAGCCATTGTGAATCTTGGATTGATTTGTATACATTTACAATACATCTTAATAGCTAACTGCTTTCTACCACAAGCATCTAATAAATTTGCGTAATTAGTGTAAAGTGAACATAATAATGGGAAAACAAACCTACTGTTCTCAGAATTTATATCAACGTTATTTGAAATTTCTATAGCTTTTCTAAAGTAATAAATTTGTTGAACTGTAAAATCGGTATCTATGTTGAAAACTAAGTTATCACTTAGTTCAAATATATCAGCGTATGCTGTCCCAATAGAATAAAATAATTGAATTTTGGAAATATCATCAATAGTGTTTTCCATATTTTTTCCAAATTCTATTAGTCTATAGATTTCCTCTATATTTTTATGTTTAAAAGCATTATCGAAATCCATTGACAATTTAAGTACACTATGATTAATTGGATTATTTGTTAACATCTTCACCCCAAACTAAATATTTCGATTTTAAATTTGATTTTCCTTTATTTTCCTGTTCTTCAACTAACATATCAGATAAAAACTCTTTTATCATGTCCCAATTAAAATTTTCTTTAAATCCTCTACTACCATCAGAAGGAACATTTAATGAAAATGTTGCAAATACAGTTTCACAAGTTCTTCTTGGAAATTTTGCTAAGTAAGAATCAAAAAATGAATTTGAATACCTATAATGATGGCTATGAATAAAGTCTTTCCATGTATTTAGCATAGTCGCCTCGTCTACAATATCTATTACAGAAACTTCTTCAAGTGGTCGGTCTTCAATATTTCCCCATGCTTTTTTCATTAAATTAACAGCATCTACATCGCTCTTAGGAGCACTGTATCCAAAAATAGTTAACATATATGAATGATCGACAAAGTAATCTAATGCTTTCCAACACCAATTTATGTATCCATCAGAAGAATAGTCTTTGTTTTTTACGGGATACAATAATTTTGTTGGATTTAATTTTTTATAACATGTTGGGCAATAGTAATCTACTGTTCCAAACTCAGTATGTTCTTCACAAAAACCGACAGCTACATTCCCATGTAAACAAAGAATTTGTGGCAGGTTCAGAGTAATTTTTGAACAGCGAACATAAGCTTGTATAAGTAAAGGGTCCCAATTAAACGTAGCTATGCAATCTTTATTAGTTAAACTTAATATTAAAAGATCATAAATTGTTGGTTCTTCAGGTAACTCCAACGAAGCAAAATAATCATAAAGTCTTTCTTCTAGTTTTCTAACTATTTCGGAGCACTCTTCTCTCTCAAATAATTCTGAATAGATATCCTCTAAATTTTCGCTCTTTGTCTGTAATTCAACACCAGCAAGAATTTCTTCTAAATTTAGTTTTTTTAGCAATCCATTCATAACTGAAGAACTTTTTCCGTTTTTATCACCATCTGGAATTGCTGCAATAGTAGCACCAGCGCCTAGAATAACTGTATGCGATCTCATCTCATTTCTCCTGAAAGTCTTTTGACACTATTATACCACTGTATCTACTTTATCTATGCTTCAAATACTATTATTATAGCCATAATATTTTTAATAAAATGTACAATTGAACCGTCACTTCTTCTGCTGTTACTTGAGTAAAAAATGTACAAATCAATTTCTTAGATTTGATTATATGATGCACTATAAAACATACAAAATACCACTCTAGAATAATGTACAAAATAAAAATAAAGTACACTCATTAAAGAATGTACTTTATGCTTCTAATTCAGTTGTATCAATGGTTTAGCTCTAGTTTAGTCAATTGTACATAAACTTTTAGTTTTGATTTACTATCTGAATATATAAAATACCACACTAGGTCAATCAGATACTAACTTCCAGAACCAATGCTAAAATATCTATATAGTTATTTCACTTTGAAAGATTTTTCCCAAGAAAAAACAACCTGGAGTTTTCCAGGTTGTTCAAACAATGATTAAGCTACGATAGCTTTTGCAACCTCCTCGGTTGTCATACGTGAGAAATAATGTGTTGTGTCAATAGTTTTAAGTTTTGCCAAGATATCTTCGTACTCGTAAGGTACACCAACCAACAAGTCTTCAATATCTGATACATCTCCGATACCAAAGAAATCTCCGTAAATCTTAACAGATTTAATGATTGAATTTTCAACGTTGGCATAGGTTGAAATCTTACCGGCTGGGTAACGAACATTGCGTTCTACTGTGTATTCTGGTGACTGTCCGTAAGTCCAATCCCATGTATTGAATTGTTTCTCATAAGAATCCTGAATCTTAGCCAATTCGCTTTCAGAAAGGACGTATTCTGTCATTTCTGGGTAGAATTCTTTCATTTTTTCCAAGATTTTATCTGAGAATTCATTTACAGTGATTTTTTCTGGCAATTCGTCTACGATGTTGGTCACACGAGCACGTACAGATTTAACGCCTTTTGATTCGATTTTGTCTTTGCTGACTTTAAGGGCTTGACCAAGAACCGACATATCAACGTCAAAAAGCAAGCAACCATGGTGCATCATACGACCTTTATAGTAAGCTTGTGCATTTCCACAGAACTTTTTAAAATCGATTTCAAGGTCATTACGGCCAGTAAATTCAGCCTTAACTCCCAAATCAGCAAGTGTAGCGATTACAGGTTGAGAGAAAGTCTTAAAGTCAAAAGCACCTTCATCTGCCTTATTAGAGATGATGGTATAGTTCAGGTTATTCAAATCGTGATAAACAGCGCCACCACCAGACAAACGGCGAACAACCTTGACACCATGAGCATCTGTATATTCTTTGTTAATCTCTTGAATGGTATTTTGGTGTTTACCAACAATGATAGCTGGACGGTTAATCCAAAGAATGAACAGTTCATCTTCATTCACCAATTCACGAAAAGCATAGGCTTCCAAAGCAATATTATAGGCAGGATCATTTGATGTGTTTACGATGTATTTCATGAGATCTCCTCTTATAATGTGATACTTATATTATAAAGGAAAACGGTGGCAAAGTACACGAAGACGCCTTAGGTATAAGGATTTTCATGATATAATAGTATAAAATATATGGGGAGTTTTGACATGATACAAAATCCTAGTAAATTGAGTCTCTTTTTCTCAAGGCTAACTAATAAAATAAATAAAAAGTTCAAAATAGCCTTAGCTCTGCTTCTTTTTGTAACCCTTGGAATTTTTCTCTATAATGCCTACCAAAGAGCTTATAAGCCTTACCTCTATGATAAGGAGAATTACTATTACAAGGCTTATCATTACAATGTCAAGAAGATAAAATCACAAAAGAAGATTGTCAAAGATATAGAGATTGAAGTTCTACACTTTGGAAAAGACGATTTCCCTGATAATCTGTCTACATATAAGGTCAGTCATTATACTGATAAAGGAATTGATCCACGAAGGCTTTTTTTGCATATCACTTTTACAGATAATACCAACATGACTTTACCATTTGGACAGGTAACTTCTACTGAAAACTATTCTGAACGTTTTGAAAACTATTTAGATCATAAAGTTTTTGAAGTTGGTCCAGGCTTTGATAAAGAATGGTTTTCTAATGCAGAGAATTACAGACGAATGATTCAGCGTTTCCCTGGATTACATGATAAAACAATGGATACTGACTTCGAATTATATCTAAGAGATTTTCTCTTTTTGATAGTTCCTGGCGATGCCCTATATCAAACTGGAGCTGTCAAAGATGGTGTAAGTGAATACCATTTTCAGTTGAAAAATCCTAAATCAGGAAAAATGCAACGTTATATTATCTATGGAAATGAAGGCGACATTCCAATATGGGATTGGCAGACTCCCTTTGTTACCTTTGATAAGGATGATGCTAACAAAGAAAGAATCCAAGACTTCTTCGATGACTACGATATTAGAGAGTATGGGAATTACTGGGATGAAATGTACAATATAACGTTTCCTCACTTAAATAGCTTTAGGGGTGACAAATACAACTTTTACAAGATGGCCTTTTACTCAGATGAATTTACAAATTTTCCACTAAGCCTTGATTTAACAGGTAAGAGCGAGAATTTTAAAATTACCATAACAGATTCATACCTACAAGAAGAATCCAGAACTGCAAAAGATCAAATCCATTATCTAAAATACTCAACATCTAAAACTTATGATGCATCAAATAAAGAAGCATATATTAATGATATATTGAATCATTATCATAACTGACAGAATTAAATTTATGTAAACACAGTTAACCATCTAAATTAGCTGTGTTTTTTTCATGCAAAAAAAAACAAGACCATTTCTGATCTTGTTTCCTTCTATGCAACTAGATTTTTATTTTGTGTGCCAAATGTCTTTGTCATACTGTTCGATTGTACGGTCAGATGAGAAGAATCCTGCTTCAGCGATGTTGTAAACAACTTTTTTGTTCCATGCATCTTGATCTTCGTAAGCTGCGTATACTTCTTCTTTCTTGTCGATGTATTCAGCCAAGTCAATCAATGTCATGAACCAGTCTTTAGAGATAAGTTCTTTTTGGAGACGTTCCAAGCGTTCTTTATCTCCAACTTTAACGAGGTCTTCACTTACGATAAAGTCAACAGCTGCTTTGATGTTTGCATCTTTTTCGTAGTAATCACGTGATACATAGCCTTCTTTTTCATAAAGGTCGATGATTGTATCAGAGTCTTTACCGAATGTAAAGATGTTTTCTGGTCCTACCAATTCAGCAATCTCAACGTTGGCACCGTCCATTGTACCAAGTGTAAGGGCACCGTTAAGCATGAATTTCATGTTACCTGTACCTGAAGCTTCTTTAGAAGCCAATGAGATTTGTTCTGAGATATCTGTTGCTGGGATAAGGTGTTCAGCAACTGTTACGTTGTAGTTCTCAACCAAGTGAACGTTGAGGTATTTGCTTACTTCTGGGTCATTGTTGATGAGTTCTGAAAGTGACAAGATCAAGTGGATGATGTCTTGTGCAATAACGTAGGCAGGAGCTGCTTTACCACCAAAGATGATAGTGATTTTACGTTTTGGAAGGTTTCCTTTTTTGATTTCCAAGTATTTGTGGATGACATACAAAGCGTTCATTTGTTGACGTTTGTATTCGTGGAAACGTTTGATTTGAGTATCAATAATTGAGTTTTCATCAAGATCGATACCTTTGTTGGCTTTAAGATAACGTTTAAGAGACAATTTGTTATCATATTTGATTTCAGCCAAACGTTTGTGAACTGCTGGATCATCTGCAAAGGCAGCCAATTTTTCCAATTGAGTTGCGTCAGTAAGGTAACCATCGCCAATCAATTCTTTGATGTAATCAGCAAGTTCTTGGTTTGAGAATTCCAACCAACGACGGAATGTAATACCGTTTGTTTTGTTATTGAAGCGTTCTGGGTAAAGGTCGTAGAATGGTTTCAACTCAGAAGATTTAAGGATTTCTGTGTGAAGTGCTGCTACACCGTTAACGCTTGTAGAGAAGTGGATATCCATGTGTGCCATGTGAACACGGTTGTCTTTGTCAATGATTTGAACACGTGGATCTTCAAATTTTTCACGAATGATACCATCCAATTTCTTGATGATAACAACAAGGTGTGGAACAACTTCTTCAAGGTAGTCAAGAGGCCATTTTTCAAGGGCTTCAGCCAAGATAGTGTGGTTTGTGTAACCAACCATTTTGCTTACGATTGCTACTGCTTCATCAAATTCAAATCCATGTTTTTCTGTCAAAAGACGAATCAATTCTGGAATTACCATTGATGGGTGAGTATCGTTGATTTGTACGTAAGCGTAATCTGGAAGGTCGTGAAGGTTAGATCCACGTTCGATAGCTTCGTCAATCAAAAGTTGAGCAGCGTTTGATACCATGAAGTATTGTTGGTAGATACGCAAGAGCTCACCTTTACGAGTTGAGTCATCAGGGTAAAGGAAAAGTGTCAAGTTCTTTTGGATTTCGTCTTGATCAAAAGTGATTCCTTTATCAATCAAATCGTAGTCCACACCATTGATGTCAAAGAGGTTAAGGTAGTTCTTAGTTTCTTTCTTATAACCCAAGATATCCAAACGATCCAAACGTGATTTCAATGTGAAGTTTTTGAATGGAACATCATAAGAGATATCAGTTGGTACCAACCATGATTGATCTTCAATCCAGTAGTTTGGTTCTGCATCTTGTTTGTTGTCTTTGAAGACTTGTTTGAAAAGACCACAGTGGTAGTTAAGACCAACACCTTCACCGTTGATGCCAAGTGTTGCCATAGAGTCGATGAAACATGAAGCCAAACGACCCAAACCACCGTTACCAAGAGATGGTTCTGGTTCAACGTCTTCAATTTCGCTGATTGATTTACCAGCAGCATCCAATTCAGCTTTAACATCCTTGTAGATGCCCAAGTTGATCAAGTTGTTAGACAAAAGTTTACCGATCAAGAATTCAGCTGAGATATAGTAAACTTTACGTTTGCTATCGTTTTTAGGTTTTGGAGCAGCTGCTTCTTTTACGAATTCCAACAAAAGATAGTAGATTTCTTCGTTTGAAAGGTCCTTAAGATTTTTGTTTTTTGCTTCAACATATTGTGTAAATGTAGCCATTTTAGTTATTACCTCGATTATATCTTTCTGTAATGTCTGTCAAAAATTCTTTCTTGTCGACAGTGATTTCACCTGGGAGCATACGCCATTTCCAGTTTTCACCAACTGTGTTAGGGAAGTTTGTTCGGCTATTTTCAGGTTTATCAAGGATATCCTGCATAGTCGCAATAGCTGTGTTGCTTACAGTAGCAAAGAGGGTGCGAAGAAGAGCACGTGTGATTGGTTCACCTTGACGACGGTTGATGTATGCATCAGTATAATCACGTTGCTCTTGCGTCAAGTTGTCGTACCAACCGTTGATTACTTCGTTATCATGTGTACCTGTGTAGGCAACTGAATGTTGTGTGTATACGTGTGGAATGTCAATGCTGTTTCCAGTAGTATCGTAGAATCCAAATTGAACGATCTTCATTCCAGGGTAACCACAGTCTGCAAGAAGTTTACGTGTCTTATCATCAATGTTACCAAGATCTTCGGCAATGATTTTAAGATCACCCAATTCTTCTTTAACCACTTTGAAAAGGTCATAACCAGGTCCAGGAACCCATTCACCATTTTCAGCAGTTTCATCACCTCCAGGAATTTCCCAGAAGTCAGAGAACCCTTTGAAGTGGTCAATACGCAAGTAATCATAAAGTTTAAATGATTCTTGAATACGGAATACCCACCAAGCATAATTTTCAGCTTTGTGTTTATCCCAAGCATAGATTGGGTTACCCCAAAGTTGACCAGTTGCTGAGAAGTTATCAGGTGGAACTCCTGCAATGTAACGCGGTTTACATTCAGCGTCTAGTTTGAAGAGATGTGGTTGCGTCCAAACTTCAACACTATCAGCTGAAATGTAGATTGGCATGTCACCGATGATTTGAATACCATTTTTGTTAGCATAAGCTTTTAGTTCTGCCCATTGGCTAAAGAAGAGGTATTGTACCACTTGGTGATATGTGATAACATCAGCAAGTTCTTTGCGAAGTTTCTCAAGAGTTGCTTCATCGCGTTTAACTGCTTTTTTATCATCCCAATCTTGAAGTGCTTTGTTATCGAAGTGTTCTTTGATAGCCATGAAATCAGCATAATCAGCTAACCAGTTAGCATTTTTAGTTTTAAAAGCTTCGAATCTTTTAGTTTCTTTCTTATCTGCTAAAATTGCTTTAACTGCTTTTTCAAGAATTGGACGACGTGCTTCATAAACTTTAGCATAGTCAATAAACTCAGGATCTGACCCAAAGTCAGCATCTTTAACATCAGCTTTAGTTAAAAATTTGTCACGAATAAGGAAATCCAAATCGATAAAGTGTGTATTTCCTGCTACCGCTGAGAATGATTGGTAAGGTGAATCCCCATAACTTGTTGTAGTAAGTGGCAAAATCTGCCAGTAAGTTTGTTTTGTTTCTTTTAAGAAATCAACAAAGTCATAGGCTGCTTGACCGAAAGATCCGATCCCGTAGTCACCTGGAAGTGATGTGATGTGCATCAAAACACCGCTTGCTCGTTTGTTCATAACGTTTACCTCAAATTATTTTTTACACTTATTATTATAATGCAAACGTTTGCATTAGTCAAGAATTTTTAGCAAAAAAAATAAAAAAAATTATAGCTCTTTATAATAAAGTTCGTAAAACAAACGCTTACATTACGGGGGTGTTTTCTTAAATCTTTATTTCTATTGAATTTCGAAAAAATAGGTTTCTTTTTAAACGAAAAAAGTAGCCGGCTGTTTTTCTAACCAACTACTTGGATGCTCCTTAACCTATTAGGGATAAGGTAAGACGCTTTCTCTTTCTATAAGTTTAAATGGAATAATGACTTTTTGCGACTTAATCTTAGTCGCTTTAAGAAGCCCAAGAAGGTTTTGAACACTTTCTTTAGCTAGTGCCTGAATATTAATGTCAAATGTGGTCAAGAAAGGATGCATGATTTCAGCAAAAGTCGAATTATTGAAAGAAATAATGGCATAATCTTCTGGAACTCTAAATCCTTGGTTGTTTAACCATTGAATGAGACGAAGGGCAATAAGGTCATCCTTAACAATCAAAGCTGTCGGAGAAAATCTTTCCAATTCCTTTTTAAAAGTCTCGATTGTTCGAGCTGAAAATACAAGTTCAGGTAAGACATCCAAATTAAGATTGTCTGCTGCTTCCTGATACCCTTGATAACGTTCCTGTCCTACTTGCCCAAATAGATCGTCTGTGACAAAACCAATCTTTCGGTGACCTTTTGCCTGTAAGTAAATCACAGCTTCATGACCTAATTCCTTATTATCATTATCAATATAGGTTACTTTATTTTCATTTTCCACTGCTGCTCCAACCACTACAAAAGGTACTTTTTGCTTTAATAAGTAATCTTTAACCGGATCTTTCTTTTCTGAATAGAGAATTATAAAGCCATCAGCCCGTTTT
This sequence comes from Streptococcus parasalivarius, assembly GCF_054785155.1. NCBI lineage: Bacteria > Bacillati > Bacillota > Bacilli > Lactobacillales > Streptococcaceae > Streptococcus > Streptococcus parasalivarius. The sequence goes on along the minus strand of NZ_BAABOB010000002.1, from coordinate 146,463 downwards.
TGGCGATGCATGAGCTCAACTTGCTTGACTAATTCCTCTAGAGTAGCACCCGTAGCAATACTAACGACCTGAGAATGACAACTAGCCTCTTCATTGATTGCTGTTAAAATCTCCATATAGAAGGGCTGGCTAATATTTTCACGGTCTGTTAAGGGAGGAAGAACAACACCTAAACTATGAGTTAAGCCTGTTGCCAACATTTGTGCTGCTGAGTTTGGTACATAACCTAATTCTTCCATAGCTGCTCTTACTTTAATTTTTGTTTCTTCTGATATAGCCGAGTTATCCTTTAATGTCCTACTTACCGTTGATGGGCTGACCCCAGCCTTCTTAGCAACATCTTTAATTGTAGCCATTATGTTCCTCTCATTCTCATAAAATTTTTTTATAGTCGTAAAATATAAGAACAATTATAAACTAGATAGGTGTTTTATGCAATCGTTTGCAAAAAAATAATTTTTTTTCACAAAATACTTGACAGATTGTGGAAACGGTTGCATAATGGTTATCGTAAACTAAATTTCTGGAGGAAATAGAAATGAAAAAATGGCAAAAGGTATTACTTGGTAGTGCTGGATTACTTGTGGCTGGATCGCTCTTGGTAGCTTGTGGCTCAAATTCAAGCAAGAGCTCAAGTTCAGATAGCAAGACTTTGAAACTTTGGGTACCAACTGGAGCTAAGAAATCTTACTCAGATACAGTAGCACAGTTTGAAAAGAAATCTGGTTACAAAGTTGATATGGTTGAAATGGAAGATCCAAATGCTCAAGAAAACTTGACTAAGGATGCTTCTACTGCTGCAGATGTCTTCTCACTTCCACATGACCAACTCGGTAAATTGGTAGACGCTGGAGCTATCCAAGAAATCCCAGAGCAATACTCAAAAGAAATTGCTGATCAAGATACTGAGCAAGCTGCTGTAGGTGCTCAATACAAAGGTAAAACTTACGCCTTCCCATACGGTATCGAAACACAAGTTACATACTACAATAAATCTAAACTTAACGAAGAAGATGTTAAATCATATGAAACAATCACTTCTAAAGCTAAATTTGGTAGCAACTTGAAAGAAGTTAATGCTTATGTAACTGCTCCTCTCTTCCTTTCAGTTGGTGACACACTCTTTGGTCCTAACGGTGAAGATGTGAAAGGTACTAACTGGGGTAACGAGGCTGGTGTGAACGTTCTTAAATTCATCGCAGCTCAAAAAGACAACAAAGGTTTTGTCAATGTCGATTCAGCTAACATGATGGCTAAATTCGAAGATGGTTCTGTTGATGCTTTCCAATCAGGACCATGGGACTACGCTGCAGCTGCTAAAGCTGTCGGTAAAGACAATCTTGGTGTTGCTGTTTACCCAACAGTTAATATCGGTGGTCAAGACGTTCAACAAAAAGCCTTCATGGGTGTAAAACTTTACGCAGTTAACCAAACACCATCTAAAGGTAACGCTGAACGTATTGCTGCTTCTTACCAATTGGCACAAGCTTTGACAAGCAAAGACAGTCAAAATAACCAATTCACTAATGAAGACCGTCACATCATCCCAGCCAACAAAGAAGTTCAAGCTTCTGAAGCTGTTCAAAAGGATGCACTTGCACAAGCTGTAATTACTATGGGTTCATCTGATCAGTACACAACTGTTATGCCTAAACTTAGTCAAATGTCAGTCTTCTGGACTGAAAGTGCCGCTCTTATGAGTGACGCTTATAACGGTAAAATCAAGGAAGACCAATTCCTTACTAAATTACAACAATTTGATAAAGATTTGACAGCGGCTAAATAAGAATCCTAACAATGACAAGGTAAAGAGGTGGGTAAAGTTCCTATCCTCTTTATCTTTTATTTGTAGACAAAATAGAAACCATCACTAATCACACATTTATCTGAGGAGATATCTATGTCACAAACAATCTACGACACAACTCCTATGCGCCAGGTCTTCAAAGAAGGTACATGGGATGTCAAATTATCCTTCCTGGTAATGGGATTGGCAAACTTGGTCAACAAACAGTTTATCAAGGGTTTGCTCTTCCTCCTTTCTGAGATTGCCTTTTTAACAGCATTCGTAATCCAAATTATTCCAGCACTTCAAGGGATGATTACCTTGGGAACTCAAGAACAGGGTGAGGCTATTAAAGAAGTTAATGGTGTTAAGCTTACTGTTCAGGTTGCTGGAGATAACTCTATGCTCTTGTTGATTTTTGGACTTGCGTCATTAATCTTCTGTGCAGTTTTCGCTTATATTTACTGGTGTAATCTTAAGAGTGCTCGCCACCTCATGGCTCTTAAACAATCAGGGCGCAAGGTACCTAACTTTATCGAGGACTTCAAAACCTTGGCTGACGGTCGCTTCCACATGGGTCTTATGACTGTCCCACTGATTGGAGTTTTGCTCTTCACAATCTTGCCTTTGATCTACATGATCTGTTTGGCCTTTACTAACTTTGACCACAATCACCCAGCACCTAAATCACTCTTTGACTGGGTTGGTTTCTCAAGTTTTGGTGAAGTCTTACAAGGTCGTATGGCTGGTACTTTCTTCCCACTTTTGACATGGACCTTGATTTGGGCCGTTGCTGCAACAGCAACTACCTTCTTCTTCGGTATTGTCCTTGCCCTCTTGCTTAACACTAAGGGCCTTAAATTCAAGAAAGTATGGCGTACTCTATTCGTTATTACTATCGCCGTTCCTCAATTTGTATCACTACTTTTGATGCGTAACTTCCTTAATGACCATGGTCCTTTGAATGGTTTACTTCAAACCTTGCATATTACTAATGGACCTATTCCGTTCTTGACTGACCCAGTTTGGGCTAAGTTCTCTATTATTTTTGTTAATATGTGGATTGGTATTCCATTTACAATGTTGGTCGCAACTGGTATAATCATGAACTTGCCAACTGAGCAAATTGAAGCAGCTGAAATTGATGGAGCAAGTAAATTCCAAATTTTCAAGAGCATCACTTTCCCACAAATTCTCTTGATTATGGCACCATCTTTGATTCAACAATTCATCGGTAATATCAATAACTTCAACGTTATCTACTTCCTTACTGGTGGTGGACCTACTAACTCTGAATACTATCAAGCAGGTTCAACTGACCTCTTGGTAACTTGGCTCTACAAACTGACTGTTAGCGCTAAAGACTACAACTTGGCATCTGTTATCGGTATCTTGATTTTTGCCATCTCTGCAACATTCAGTCTCTTGGCCTACACAAGATCATCTTCATTCAAGGAAGGGGCTGCTAAATAATGAAACGTAAGAAAAATCTTTACCTAACTGGTACTTATATTCTATTGACAGTTCTAGCTGTTATCTGGTTGATCCCTATTATCTGGATCTTCCTTACAAGTTTCCGTGGTGAAGGAGCTAATGCGGTACCTTACTTCTTCCCTAAGACTTACACATTTAATAACTACATCAAACTGTTTACCAGCGATGCTTATCCATTTGGAAAATGGTTCATCAATACCTTCATCGTTGCCACATGTACATGTATCCTCTCAACTTTGATTACCGTTGGGATGGCCTACTCACTTAGCCGTATTAAATTCAAACACAGAAATGGCTTCTTGAAATTGGCACTTGTACTTAACATGTTCCCTGGTTTCATGTCAATGATTGCGGTCTACTACATTTTGAAGGCCCTTAATTTGACACAAACCTTGACATCTTTGGTTTTGGTTTATTCTGCTGGGGCAGCTCTTGGTTTCTACATTGCGAAAGGTTTCTTTGATACCATTCCTTACTCATTGGATGAATCAGCAATGATTGATGGGGCAACTCGTCTGCAAATCTTTACCAAGATTACCTTGCCACTTTCTAAACCAATCATCGTCTACACTGCCCTCATGGCCTTCATGGGACCTTGGGTAGACTTCATCTTTGCATCTGTTATCCTTGGTGACGTTAAAGATAAATATACTGTTGCCCTTGGACTCTACCAAATGCTTAACCAAGACGCTATCAATGAATGGTTCCTTCCATTTACCGCAGGTGCTATTATCATCGCCATCCCAATCACCCTTCTCTTTATCTTCATGCAGAAATACTATGTTGAAGGTGTAACCGGCGGATCAGTTAAATAATAAAGGATAAATGATATGACAACTCTTAAACTGGATAAAATTTACAAAAAATACCCAAATGCAACTCACTACTCTGTTGAAGATTTCAGTATCGACATCAAAGACAAGGAATTCATCGTTTTCGTAGGTCCTTCAGGATGTGGTAAATCAACAACTCTCCGTATGGTTGCTGGTCTTGAAGAAATCACTGAAGGTAAACTCTATATTGATGGTGAAGTGGTTAATGACAAATCACCAAAAGACCGTGACATTGCCATGGTATTCCAAAACTACGCACTTTACCCACACATGACTGTTTATGAAAATATGGCCTTTGGTCTTAAACTTCGTAAATATAAAAAAGACGATATCGACAAACGTGTGCGTGAAGCTGCTGCTAGCCTTGGTTTGACTGAGTTCTTAGATCGTAAGCCGGCAGATCTTTCTGGTGGTCAACGTCAGCGTGTAGCTATGGGACGTGCCATCGTTCGTGATGCTAAAGTCTTCCTCATGGATGAACCTCTCTCAAACTTGGATGCTAAACTTCGTGTCACTATGCGTGCTGAAATTGCTAAAATTACTCGTAATATTGGCGCAACAACCATCTATGTTACTCACGACCAAACAGAAGCCATGACTCTTGCTGACCGTATCGTTATCATGAGTTCTACTAAAAATCCTGATGGTTCTGGTACTATCGGCCGTATCGAACAAATTGGTACACCTCAGGAACTTTACAATGAACCAGCCAACAAATTTGTTGCTGGATTTATCGGAAGTCCTGCTATGAACTTCTTCACTGTTAAGGTTGACGGCAATCGTATCACTAACTCTGAAGGCTTGGATATTGCAATTTCTGAAGGTCAAGCTAAAATCTTGAAAGAAACAGGTTATCAAGGCAAAGAAGTTATCTTTGGTATCCGTCCTGAAGATGTTTCAAGCAGTCCAATCGTTCAAGAAGTCTATCCAGATGCCAATGTAGATGCTGAAGTCGTCGTTTCAGAGCTTCTTGGTGCAGAAACAATGCTTTACCTAAAACTTGGAGAAACTGAATTTGCTGCCCGTGTTGATGCGCGTGACTTCCACAATCCAGGTGAAAAAGTAAACCTTACTTTCAGCGTTGCAAAAGGTCATTTCTTCGACGCTGAGACAGAAAAACGTATCAGTTTGTAAAATAAAAAAATCAGCCTTCTTGAGCTGATTTTTTGTATGGCATGATTAAACTACCTTCTAACTTTTACTTCCTGACACTCACTAAACAACTCTCTCAATCTATGATATAATAGCCCTTGGCACCTCGACACCGCCTACGAAGGGAGGTGAGTTTGCCTATGATGGATTTACTATTCAAAACTATCATCGGACCTATTGTGGTCGGTGTTATCCTTCGTCTGATCGACAAGTGGTTAAACAAGGATAGATAGTGCTAAAAAAGACCCCGAGCTTATGTGGAAGTTAGCTTGGGGTCTTTTCTTGCCTATGATATAGACTTACTATTCAATACAGGTGTATTATGTCATAAAAGCTTAGAATTGTCAAGAAAATAGAGTATCTAGGAACTAGTCTTTCTTCCCAGTCTCTTGATCCTTTTTATCTTCATCAGTCTTATTTACAGCTGCTTTAAATTCGGCTAGCATTTTACCGATGGATTGGCCGAGTTCTGGCAAGCGTTTAGGACCAAATATGAGGAGGGCTCCTAGGACAATAATGATGAGTCCTGGGGCTCCGATATCACGTAGAATTCCCATGAGATTTCCTTTCTATTTATCTTTATATTTTCTTTGTTTACGTTTATAAATGAGCTTACTTAGAGTTACGCTAACTTCATAAAGCAAGATTAAGGGTGCCGTCATGGCCAGGTCGCTGATAAAGTCAGCTGGTGTTAGAATGACCGCCAAAACCAAGAGAATAAAGTAAGCATAGCGTCTATAGTGTGTCAGAAAAACTGGTGTTATTATGCCGATAGATGTCAAAAAACTTACAACTACGGGAAGTTCAAAGAGAACAGCCAAAGGCACTGTCGTATGCAGTAAGAAACTAAGGTAGTTCTGTGCTGTAATTTGTGTATTAAAGAGCCCTTCGCCTAGTTTTAAAAGCACTTCTAAGATAGCTGGACTAACAAAATAATAACCAAAAGCCAAACCCAATACAAAACAGACAAAAGTTGCTGGGATATAAGCAAAGATAGCACGCGCTTCATTGTCCCTCAAACCTGGTTTCACAAACTGCCAAATCTGGTAGGTGGTGAAAGGCAAAGTGACCGTAAAAGCCATGAGACTAGCCAAGTTAATGTAAATCCAAAGAATATCGTTAGGCCCTAATACTAATAAAGGCTTGTCAAATCCTCTGGTTAGATAAGCATAGAGTTGCCCAGCAAACAACAGAGTAATACAAAAAACTAGGAAAAAGCATAACACTACTGCAATGAAACGTCTCCGAAATTCAACCAGATGCTCAACAATAGTCATCTCATCTTTATTTCTTGCCATGCTGTTTCACCGTTACAAAGGCAATAATAGCAATAAAGATAAGTTGTGGAATCAAGACTTCCCAGCTTGGATAGATACCAGCCCAATCAATGGTTGGGAAACCACTAATCAAATGATTAGACATCATATTAGTCAACTGAAGGGCGTGAATGCTGACACCGAGCATCTTGAAGGCCAAGGCATAAATCAACCAAGTCAAAATAAAGAAGATACGGTGCGGTTTAATATAGTGACTCGCTTTAGTCATAGCCACAGCAATGATAACAAGAACTGCAATGGCTGAAGCAATACCAATCAAGAAATTAGCTGTCGTGATACGTGGGACAATACCGACATAGAAAAGAATAGTCTCAGCCCCTTCACGGAAGACAGCCAAGAAACTAAGGGCAAACATGGATACAAAGCTTCCAGTAGCCGTAACTGTCTTCATCTGGTGGTCCATAAAGTCATTCCACTGTTTGACTGAAGATTTGCTATGGAGCCAAATTCCAATCAGAATCATCATCGCAACTGCAAAGATACCAACGCCACCTTCAATAATTTCACGGTTAGCCCCTGAGGTCACAGCTGGAAAGACAACTTGCAAGATAACAGCTATAACTGCGCTGGCAAGAACCCCAGCAATAGCTCCGCCATAAACCCATTTGAGTCCCTTACGCATCTTGGCTGCCTTAAGAGTTGTCACAAGTGCCATAACAATGAGGAGGGCTTCAACCCCTTCACGTAAGAGAATCAACATGGCATCAAAGGCATTATAAGAAGCACTTGTATCAATAGCAGATAGGTCTGTAATCAAGGCTTGCAGTTTGTCCTGATACGCTTTTTCTTTTCCCTTAACCATGATAACAGGTGTTTCACTTTCCACACGCGTATAAAGGCTTGGATTAGTTGTGCTTACATCGCCTTCAATGGTTGGCCAGATAGTGATGAACTTCTTCATAGTTGCCGCAGCCGTTTTTTCATCACCTGCTTGGAATTGACCTAAAGCCTTTTCCAAGAGCTTAATACCATCTTTTAGGGTTAAACTTGAGCTTGTGCTATCAAGAGGGACACCCTTGATAAAGTCATCAATCCCACCCTTAAGATCATCATAAGATGACTGGATGCTGGTGAAATCAGTAGGCTCCGTCTCAATGCTACTTCGCAAAAGTGAAATGGCCGTCTCAATCTTGCCGTAGTAGGCAGTACTGTGGTCACGGACAACAGCTTCATTTCGCGTCCAAGCATTATTTAATTCACTGTAAGTTTTGCGTGTTGCAGCCAGGTCTTTGGCCGTAATGGCATCCTGTAAGTTTTTGAAATAAGGCTCTAGGCGTGTTTCAAGTTTTTCCTTTTCGGCATCTAAATCAACAGGATTTTGCTCTTTCTCAAATTTAAGAAGGGCTGACGAAATGGAGGTTAGGTCCTCTTCTGTCACGTCACCCTTAATATCAAGAGCCTTGCTAACTTTTTTACCTGCCTTGGAATCGTGATTTTCTTTAGTTTCGAAATCAGTCTTAATCTCAGCAACCAATTCCTTAGCTTTTGTTTGATCTTTATTTTGAACAGCTGTTGTGGCATCTGTAATTTTGATATAGAGGTCACTGTATGATTCAGCAGCTGCTGGATAGGTCCAGAATAAGGCTAAAAGCCCAAGCAAAACGAGGAGTTTATTCAAAGAGTGCTTGACCAAGGTAGCCTCCTTTCTCCACGCCAGCAAAGCAAGCAAAGAGGCCACTTCCGATATGGGTGATGTACTCGTTCATCTTGTCTACAGCACCAAGATTGGTCTGAATTTTAACAAAACGGTCTGGATCCTTCTGGTAGGCAATGAAAATCAAGCCTGAATCAAACTGGCCAGTTCTCTCATCAATGCCATCTGAATAAGAATATGAACGACGTAAGATAGGAAGGTCTACTTCTTTAGCCAAACGGACATGCGAATCTACAGGAAGTTTAGATAAATCCACTTCATCAAACTCATCTTTCTTACCAAAGGGAGCGCCTGATTCCTTGTAACGACCAAAGGTGTTTTCCTGTTCCTGCAAGTTGGTACGATCCCAAGTCTCCAAATGCATCTGTACCAGACGAAGAGCCATATAAGAGCCACCCTTCATCCAATCTTTACTATCAGCCCAGACAACCTTGTCGAATTCCTTTTCCGTCGTAACATTAGCAGTACCATCCTTGAAGCCAAAGAGATTTCGAGGCGTTTCCTTGCGGTCTCCAATTGCAGCAAAACCTGATTTGCTCCACTTCATGGTAATTTTATTACGACCTTTACGAATCAGATTGCGAACAGCGTGGAAAGCTACTTGTTCATCGTCCGCACAGGCTTGAATCACGATATCACCACCCGTATACTTGTCCTGCAACTGCTCCTTTGGAAATGGTGGCAAATCTCGGAAGAGCTTAGGACGTTTGGATTCCAAACCAAGCTTTTTAAGAAAATCAGCCGAAACCCCAAAAGTCAGACTAAGGCGATAGGGATTGAGTCCCACGGTTTCACCAGTATCACTTGGTGGCAAGAGGGTATTAGAACCATCTTTTTTGACTAACTCTCCTTCGACCAATTTACTACTATAATCTGTCCAGTCTTTAAAAAGCTGGATGACTTCTTTTTTATCGGTTGTATGAAGATCTAGCACCACCAAGTAGCAAGCCTTCTGCATAGGAGTCGTAATCCCAGCCTGGTGCTTGCCAAAGAAGCTAATATCTTCATCACCATCATAAGCCTTTTTACTTGAACTATCCTGATTAGCGAAAAAAGCAGATGCACCAGAAAGACCAAGCGCAAGCCCAGCCCCTCCAATACCTGCTTTTTTAAGAAATTCACGACGGTCCATTTTTTGATCTAAAAATTTTTCGTCAGTCATTTTTCTTATTTCCCATCTAGGATAACACCCATTTGTGATAATGGTTCACCAAGTTTAGTTACAGCTTCGGCCAATTCCTTAGTATCTGTCTCACTCAAATCTGTATAAGACTTATAGTTTTTCTCATCAGTCATGTGTTTGTCCAAAAGACCATTCACATTCTTGAATTCAGTTTCCAGAGTCTTAACAAGTTTAGCATCTTTCTTCTGAATCAACGGCTTGAAAAGTTCAAAGATTTTTTCTGCCCCTTCAATATTGGCACGGAAGTCGTAAAGATCAGTGTGTGAGAAGACCTCTTCTTCACCTGTAATCTTTTGAGTTGCTACTTCGTTCAGAAGATCAACAGCACCTGTCAACATGATATCTGGAGTAACTTTAACAGTTGCAATTTTAGCTTTGAGTTCCTTAATATCGTTAACCAATTGATCTACATAGGCAGCTGTACCCTCTGTCGTGTTGTCTTGCCACATGATACGTTCGATACGGTGGAACCCTGACCAACCGTCTTCTGATTTATTTTCATCCACATAGTCCACTAAACGGTAGTCAATCTTCACATCAGATTCACCGAAGGTTTCTGCAATCGGCTCTGAACGCTCGTAAGCCATACGAATCAATGGGTATTGTTTCTTAGCTTCTTCAAGATTTCCTGACTTGAGGGTTTCACTGAATCCTTCAGTATCTTTCAAAAGCTGATCAATTTCGCCTTCTACGAAAGTCTTATAATCACTTGTGGCCTGCTTCAATTGCTTTTGCTCACTGGCTGTGAGTTTTGAGTTAGTTGAGCTTGAATGACTTGAATTACCAGATTTGGCACAAGCCGTCAATAAAAGTCCTGATGCCAAAAGAACAACACCAAGTTTGCTAAGTTTTTTCATGAATGTCTCCTATTTTCAAGATAGTGTTCGACATTTGTCGTTATATATGTGAATCGTTTGTTTTTTCTATATGAAAAACAAACGATGATAAGTCAATTATGATCTCTTGTATGTAAGAGATCATAATCTAAACTAACAGAAGAAACCAGCACTGTCAACGGTTTTAGGCTATTTAAGAACTATTCTAAAGAGCAGATAAGAATGATTCTAAATAAGAAAAAACCAAGGAATTCTTACTCCTTGGTTTTTGACTATTTATTGTCCGGCATATTTTGAAACTTCTTCAAACATCAATTTAGTTGATTCCAAACCACCACCTGAGAGGTACCACAAATCTGAGGTAAGTGTAACAATATGTCCATTTTTACCAGCATTTGTTTCTTGTAGAAGGCTATTATTTAGAATATCAGAATTCTGTGTATCATCACCACCAATAGCTAGTGTACGGTCAACTACAAAAATGAAGTCTGGATTTACTTGGTTAACACTTTCAAAGCTAAGAGAAAATCCATGATTAGCTCCACCTTTTTGTTCTTTTGAAGCTTTCTTCTCATTTTTCTCATCCTTGCCTTTTTTACCTTCTTTTCCTCCACCATGGGTTTCATTTGGAATTTCCAAACTTGTTGGTTTAAAGCCTAGGCTGTTGTAGATAAATGAAAAGCGACCTTCCGGTGATACACCAGCCATATTCCCCTCATTAAGCATGACTGTCAAAGTTGTTGACTGAGTATCCTTATTGGCTTCTTGCGCTTTTTTAACGATTTGATCAATCTCTGAAAGCTTAGTTTTTGCTGTTTCTTCAGCCTTATCGCCAAATACCTTCGCAAGCTCTTGAATATTAGTCTTCACAGAACCCCAATAGTCTTTTGAGCTTGTTTCGAAATAAACTGTTGGTGCAATTTTCTTGAATTCTTCCATTTGGCCTTGTGTACGACCAGATAGAATGATTAGGTCTGGCTCAAGCTCTGCAATCTTTTCCAAATTAACTTCTTTCAGATTACCGACATTAGTAATGCCTTTTTTATTTTTGAAATCACTGAGGTAACTTGGTAGACTATCTGTTGGTAAACCAACAATACTATCTTCTTTACCAAGTGCTCGAATGGTATCAGCTACACCATAATCCAAGACAACGATTTTTTTAGGATTTTTAGGTACTTTACTGTTACCTGTAGAGGTTTTAATTGTAACAGTCTTTTCTTGAGTTGCACTACTGTTTTTTCCTGAGCCGTTTGAACAAGCCACAAGAGTAAGAACTGATACAAGCGCTACAAGAGCTAAAAACAATTTACGCTTTTTCATAAATTCCATCCTTATCTATATAAGCAGATTTTCTTGCCATCGATATCTGCGATTGTAATTTTCATATCATAAAGCCTGCCTAGGACATCCTCAGTCATCACCTGATCTGGACTCCCGTGACTAAAAACTTTACCATCTTTAAAAGCAACCATGACATCAACGAACTGACTGGCAACATTAATATCATGGATAACAACGACGACCGTTTTTCTCAAATCGTCCACCAAACTTCTCAAAGTTTTCATCATGAGAATTCCCTGTTTGATGTCCAGATTATTGAGAGGTTCATCCAATAGAATAATATCCGTATCTTGTGCAAGGATCATAGCAATATTGACGCGCTGTAATTGACCACCAGAGAGCTGATCAATGCGTCTTTTTCGTAAAGTATCTAGGTTCATATAGGTAATTGCCTGATCAATTTTTTGATAGTCCTCAGTTGATAATCTCCCTTGACTGTATGGATAACGGCCAAAGGAAATCAGTTCTTCAACAGTCAATTTCACCTGATAATCAACCTTTTGCTTTAACATTGAAAGTTCCTTTGCCAAGTTCAAAGAGTCCCAACTCTCAATTTCTTGTCCTTTAATATAAAGATAGCCTTTCTCTTTAGGCAAAAGACGACTGATCAAGGACAAAAGTGTAGATTTTCCAGCACCATTTGGACCAATAAAAGCTGTAAATTTCCCTTGGTCTATAGAAAGTCCAACTTCATCAAGAACTTGATCTTTTCCATAGGATTTTGACACCTTATCTATGTTAATCATAATTTACGACGCTCCTTATACAAGAGATAGAAAAAGAATAGACCTCCGCCCAGTTCAATCATAGTACGAACACTGATACTAAAATTAAACACGCGTTCAACCAGTGTTTGAGCCACAAGAAGGATAACATAACCTAATAAACTCCCAACAATAAAGAGAGTTTGATGCCGGAAATCCTTAACCATCTGATAAGTTAAATTAGCCAAAATAAACCCAAGATAGGATAGGGGGCCAACTAAGGCAGTTGAGGTGGCTACTAGAATCACAACAAACCAAAGAATTTGAGTTTGCTCCTTCTCAACATTGATACCCAATAATCTGGCATTATCCTTACCAAGATAAAAAATATCCAAAACTCTTCCCTTGCGATATAGGAAAATGCAAAGAACAAAAGTTATCCCAACTGCTAAGTATAAAACCTCTTGATTAACATTTTGCAAGGAAGCAAAAAGCTTAGACTGAAGCTTATCATACTCGTTTGGATCCATAATGACCTGAAGAAATGTCGATAGACTCCTGAATAGTGTCCCCAGTGTCATACAGATTAAGAGAATCAAACCAACCCCTTTTCCTAATAGTGTTTTTATCGTAGGTTGCAAGGCCAAAAAGAATCCACACTGCAAGAACATAACAATCAAAAATTCAGTCATTGAACGTGGTGCGACTCCTTGTGACCAACGCCAAAAAATAGCTAGAAAGAGAGATTGCATAAGGACGTAAAAACTCTCTAATCCCAAGACTGATGGTGTCAAAAAGCGATTCCCTGTCACTGCTTGAAAGGACACCGTGGTAAAGCTTGAAATCAGCGCTACAAGCAGATAGACTAAGAGTTTCTTTACTCTCAAATTAAGAATATAGCTATTTGGCACACTTGCTGTCGGAAAAAGGTAATAAGCTGTAGCTAAGAAACCCAGGCATGCAAGAATGAGTAATAGGATTAGTGTAGATCGTTTAATCATTGTCATGCATCTTCTCCTTTCCAAATAAGCATCAGAAAGACAAGGGTTCCAATGACACCCAAAATCAATGACACAGAAACCTCATAAGGCCAAATGACAAGACGTGCTACGATATCACAAGCAAGTACTAATATCATACCAACCAACACAACTAAGCTTCGGGTATTTTTGAAGAAATCTCCAGCAAACTGACGAACTAAATTCGGAACGATAACGCCTAAGAAAGGAAGAGCACCAACCGTTATCATAGTAATTGCTGAAGTTAGAGAAACCAGTACTAAAGCAAGAGTCTCCATAGTTTGGTAAGGTAGTCCTAGGCTACGGCTAGTATCCTCACCCAGTGCCATGATCGAAAAAGTATTAGAATACCACCAAACACCTAATAAGACAAACACTAAGAGAAAAAGCCATTCATACTGATGTCGTTGGATCATCGAAAAGGAACCCTGACTCCATGAAGTCATAGATTGAATAAGGTTAAAACGAAAGGCAATCATTTCAGCAAAGGAACCAATAATGCCACTATAAATAAGGCCAACCAAGGGAAGGACCCATTTTTCCTTAAACTTCAAACGACGAATAACTTGGATGAAAAGACTAGTAAATAGAAGAGACGAAATGAAGGCAAAGCTCATCTTTTGAAATAATGTTGCCTTACCAAAGAAGAACAGCGATGAAAGTATACCCAATTGTGCTGCCTCTGTGGTCCCTGTTGTCGATGGTGCTGCATAAGGATTTTGCGAGATAGTTTGCATTAGCAAGCCAGATAAACTAATGGCCGAACTCGCAAGTATTATGGCTAATGTTCTAGGCAGACGAGACTCCCAAAAAAGTTCCCAAGATTTGTGCTGTCCTTGAAATAATCCAAACAAACTAAACTGTCTATTTGAACCAATAGCCAATGATAACATAATGAGTAAGACGACTATTACCCATAAAATACACTTTTTCTTCATACAACCTCTTCTAATTACCAAAATAATCTTTAATCATAATCTCATCTAAAACCAATCCATAACTGACTTCGATACTATTAATTAAAGATTATGTTCTTACCCTATCAAATGTTACAAGTACTGTCAACGCTTTCTAATTATATAAGAATCATTCTAAAATATAGTTAAGAATAAGTATAAAAAAACAACGTTATTTATAATAAATCAAAAAAAGCGAGACGGATCTAAACCTGAAAAATTTAGATTATCATCTCACTTATGTTAATTTGTTTTAAAAAATTTTTTGTTTTTGAAAATTCAAAGAAGAGACTTATTTTAGTTTCTTTGAAACATTGAAAACTTATTTCACAGCCTCAAAAATAATTACTTGCTACGTCGTTTTCTAAGGAATCCTAGGCTAAGAATGCTTAGAAGACCTGCTAAAAAGAGTCCACGATTTGTCTTTTCACCAGTGGATGGCAGTTGTTTATCAGTCTGATGACTAGCTTCAGTCTTAGCCTGACCATTGTCACGATTAACAAGTTCAGCATCTCCAACAAGGTCCTCTTTACCTGAAGCCTTGACATTTGCTTTAGTTGCCTCAGTATCTTTACCACCAAATGACCCGGTCTTTTCAGAAGGCTGATCTACTGCCTCAGTTGGCGTCTGAGCATTAGTCAAACGAATAATAGTCGCTGTTAGTGGATCCAAGGTCAAGATGTGATTGTTGATTGTCACACCTGATAAGTCACTAATTCCAGATAGATTAACTTGATTGCCATCCGCCAAAACTATATAGGATAGACCATTTGTAATCTTGCTAAAATCAAACTGACGAGCCTTGCTATCAGCATTGACATAGACAAGGTAACGGTCTCCATTCGAAGCAACAGTTTGGTATCCCAATACCAAATCTTCTTGAGCCACATTGTCCTGACCAGGAACTGTCAATAGCGTTAGACGTGCATCTACTTCTGCTTTTGATTTGAAATTGAAGGCATCTGTCGTCTTACGTAAGGCGATCAAACCTTTGGTAAAGGCGCGAGTTTTCGTATGTTCTGGGAATGCCTGACTATCAGTTGCTTTAGTCCAATCAAAATGATTGACGGCATCACTAGAATCATACGAATCATGGATAAAGTAAGGATAGTCAAATGGATTGCCCTTTTCATCAACTAAGAGATGTGACTTATTCGGCACCTTGTCCTCAGACACAGGATAACGGTAGGCAGGATCACGGAACTGTTTGGTGCGGCCGTATTCCTGACCAGAGTGAATAAATGGTGTTCCCTGAGCAGTCAAGACCATGAGGTTTCCTAGACGCAAGCGACGATGAATTTCAGTATTATTCTCAGGCTTGCTTGGATCCTTCTTGATTGATTGGGCGATGATATCAAAAAGGGTCAAATTATCGTGAGCAGCAATATATTGAATCACATCACCTGGAGAATCAGCCTCGAAGTTAGTTGGTTGTGCCTTGATATTGTCAAAGACCTTATTAATATCACGTTTGCCACCTGTGATAAAGGCAGGTGTCCCCTCGTTTGGATAACCTGATTTGAGGGTGTTTCGAATATCGTCTGAAAATACAGCTACGGTATCTGTATCTTTCATCCAAGACTGATCGGCAGGCTGAACAGGGCTATTTTCATCGCCAGCATAAGTCACCCAGCCCTCACCAAGCATAATAAGGTTTGGATTTAGAGCGCGTGCAGCATGGTAAGCCTTCTCGATACTTTCAGCATCATGGTCACCCATCATATCAAAACGGAAACCATCAACCTTGTATTCCTTAGTAAGATAGGCAATCGAATCCACCAAGACACGACGACTCATATAGTGAGTCGTGCCTAGACGACCGCCTCCAAAGCTCGAACGTGGTGTGCCATCAGCATCCATAAAGTGATAGTAATTTGGTTCAAGGTCTTCAAAAATAGCTGTCTTGGCTGTATGATTGTAAACCACATCCAAGATAACCCCCATACCGTGATTATGAATAGCAGCAACTAAATTCTTGAATTCTTCAATACGTTTAGCAGGATCACTTGGATTTTCAGAATACATACCTGTCAATGAGAAATAGTTTTGTGGGTCATAACCCCAGTTGTAGTTACTATCACTTGATGCATAGGCATCCAAACGCTTCCCATTTTGCATTTCATTGACAAAATAGTAGCTTAATACTGGTAAAAGCTGAATATGGGTAACACCGAGATCTTTAAGATAATCTAAACGCTCTGCAAAGGCTGCAAAAGTCCCAAACTGGTGTTTCAATTCAGCTGAGATGGCCTTATCAGAGGTGAAATCTCGGACATGAGCCTCATAAATGATGGCATCTTCTCGAGATTTAAAGTTTGGAATCTTAGCGTAGTCAAGGTCTTTTGGTCCATAATTAGCAGGATCTACAAAGGCAGCCTTGGCAATCTTGTGTTCAGGTCCCTTGCTGGCATCGTCACTATTCCAAGCAGCCAAAGACTTAGCATAAGGATCAAGAACGATTACTGACTGATCACCACGTTTAATGCGGTACTGATAGAAATAACCTGTTAAGTTTTCAAGGCCAAAATCAGTCGCAAGCAAGTCAGCTTGCCAAGTCCCTCGAGGTCCTTTGCTTAGGGCATGTTCAGCAAGAACCATGTCTTGATTATTCTTATCATAGACAATGATATCTACTTGATCTGCACTTGGTGACCAAAGTGTCACATGTGCCTTAGTACCATTCTCTTGAAGACGGGCACCCAATTCACCATCGTAACTGTAGAGCGCATCCTTCAATTGCCAACTCTCAGACGTTTTAAAACTATCATTGCCCAAAGTGACCTTGTAAGGTAGATTTTCCGCAGCAAAATCACCTGTTAATGTAGCTTTTTTGAGTTTAGCATCCAAGTCAAGCTGTTTAAGAGTGACGCTATTACCATCCTTATCTGTCACCTTGAGGTCTTTGAGAATGTCTTCAGATGAGACCTCGTCTAAGTTGGTGAAGCTGAGTTCAATTTTGCTTGGACTAAGCTGCTGAGCCCCAGTCAAACGCACATCCTTGACAAAGTAAGGGTTAGTGTAGACTGTCGGATCAGTATCTCGTACAAAAAGCTGACGAGATTTCTTCAAGTCACTAAATTTATAATCATTTGGTTGAATTTTCACATCATCTCCTGTTTTGCTCTCATCTAAGAGTAAAAATCCGATAGATTTAGCAGCCTCGGTTAGCGGAATGTCTAAATAGGCACCATACTTACCATTTGGTTGGAAATTGACACCATCAGGCCAATTACTTGGAGCGTCCTTAACATCACCCCAATACCAGACAGACTTATTACTATAGTCGCCATCCGTACGGAAATAATTGATACGAACATGATCTTGAGGGATAGGTTGATAGCTGTAAACTTGGAAATCCTTGTCAATCCAAGCCTCATTCATTTGAGGGCTAAGAATTTCTACTGCTTTATCCCCTGAAAGGTTCGTTCCAGCAGCATTATTAATCAAGAAACTAAGCTTTTTAGGTGTTGAAGACAGCTTCACATCCAAGTAAACACCATAATTATCCTGTTTGGCTTCTGCAAATGAGGTTGCTCCTGTTGGCCAAGCACCTTTCTGAGATGATGGCGTCTCCACATCGTCCCAAGTCCAAAGCCCAAGTGATGCCTTATCCTGACTTGGCAACTCTTGGAAATGCAAGCGAATAGTCCCCTCAGCAATAGGTTCCTCAGATGCATTAGTGAGAGCTTGGCTATTATTAGTACTTACTGTTTTTGGCGTGTTTTCACTAGTTTCAGTTAGCTTGGTAGGCTCAGTACGGCTAGTATTTTCTTCTGAAAGAGAAACTGGCTCATTTTCCTTGGACACTGTGGCATTCTCATCTGTTAAAGGAACTGTTGGCGTTTCAGTTACTAGACCACTGGTGGTAAGACTAGAATCAGCTGATTCTACCTGTGTACTTGAGGCAGGTGTTGACACTACTTCTTCTGCCTTGACTCCATGAGTAGCAGCAAAGCTCAAAAAAACAGCTCCAATGGTTACAGAAGCCAACCCTAACTTGTACTTGCGAAGACTATAACGAAGGACTTTTTCGTCATTAGTTTGAGTATTCCTTTTCATACTAACTCCTTTTTGTTAACGTTTTCATGTTTTTTAATATACCATTTAGATTAGATTTATGCAAGCGTTTTCGCTCCTTTAAAATAAAAAAAGAGAGAACTATAAAATTCTCTCAATCTATTAGTTATAAATAGAATAGTAACGCTTAATCCCTGCCACAATTGCGTTAGCTAAAGTCTCTTGATAAGCAGAGGTATTCAAACGGGCTGCTTCTTGAGGATTTGACAAGAAGCCAAGTTCAAGGAGAACTGCTGGCGCTGTCGTTTCACGCAAGACTGCAAAGGTTTGACGTTTCACACCTTGGTTTTGAGCGCCAGTCGCATTAATAAGGCTGGACTGGATGGCATTGGCCAAAGTGTCACTCATACTCAATCGCGTCGGATTAGCATGGTAAGTCGCATTAATACGGGATGGATATTCTGCATAAGGTTGGTAATAATAAGTTTCGATTCCCTGTGCTGCTGAACTTCCTGAAGCATTGATGTGGATACTTACGAAGATATCCGATTCAGAGGCATTGGCTGCACGAGAGCGATCCGTCAAATCGACATAGGTATCGATGGTACGTGTGGTCACAACTTGATAACCTTCTGATTCTAGTTTAGCTTTCACACGGCTTTGGATAGCCAAAGTCAAGCTCTTTTCAGAAATGCCAAAATAAGAAGCCCCTGGATCATAGCCACCATGACCAGCATCGAGATAGACAACCTTATTTAAAACATCGTAGTTTCCTCTTGATGCCGAACCGATTTTCTTAGGTGCTACCACATCAGCTGAAGTTGCTCCAAAGCCAATATTCTTACCAGAAGCATCAACAATATAGCCATGAACGATATACTTGCCTGAATTCCACTTGTGCTGACTGGCTGAAATAGTCACCTTGTATGAACCATCATCCTGTTTTGTGGCATTATGCCAAATCAAATCATCTTGACCATTTTGCTCAGACCAAACAGGTATTACCACACCTGAAATACCACTTGGATTCGTCAGATTGGTGATAAGAACATCAAAAGTTCCACGATTTTTATCATTATTGGTAATAGTCAATGTTCCTTGAGTTATAGTGATATCAAGTGTCACTTGTTTGTCACCTAGGCCAATGAATTTACCATCATTGTCAACCAAATAGACATGAGAATTATAAAGGCCACTATCTCCCTTATGGTTGCTTGAGCGAACGGTTACCTTATAGTCTCCATTAGCTTGCTTGGCTGCCTTGTACCAGATGATATCATCTTGACCGTTCTTTTCTGACCAGGTTGGAACTAGAACTTCTTTGAAGCCACGCGGCGCAATCAAGTTTGAGATAACAAGATCATAGCTACCAGTAGCATTGTTGAGACCAGTGATAGCAAGGTCAGCTTTGGGATCTGACAAAGTAACTTTTGTTTGTGTTCCCCCCACACCGATTTGTGAGCTATCGGTTTGGATATAGTAAAGATGAATATTGTAAAGACCAGTTACGTTTTTGTGGTCGGCTACTTGCCTTATGCCAAACCAAATCATCCTGGCCATTAACAAGACTCCATGACGGTACCAGGATTTCTTTAAGACCATTAGGTGCAACAATATTGCGAACCACTGCATCAAAAGTTCCTGTCGGAGCATTGTTATTTTCAATCGTTAGGCTGGCACTTGGACGCGATTGGCTAACTTCCACCACTTTTTCAGTCAAGTAGAAACGCTTGTTAAAATTATCTACAATATAAGCATCGGTAGGTATTTACCGGTTGAATTTTTGTGGTCACTTGCCTTAATGGTAGCACGGTAAGAACCATCCGCTTGTTTCGTAGCCTTATGCCAAATCAAATCATCTTGTCCACCAACTAGACTCCATGACGGTACTAAGATTTCTTTCACACCTGTAGGAGCTATGATGTTTTTCACCACAGCATCAAAAGTGCCTGTAGCTGCATTATTATTTTCAATAGTTAGGGTTGCGCTTGGACGAGAGTAAGTTACAGAGACTACTTTCTCAGAAATATAATGTCTCTTATTTGTTCGGTCAACAACATAGGCATCTGCACGGTAATTGCCGGCTTCCCCCTTGTAATCAACCGCCTTAATCGTTACACGATAAGAGCCGTCCATTTGCTTAGCTGCCTTATGCCAAATCAAATCATCTTGTCCATTGGCTAAACTCCAAGATGGAACAAAAACCTCTTTAACACCTAACGGTGCAACAATATTGCGGATAACCGCATCAAAGGTACCAGTTACCTTGTTGTTGTTCTCAATTGAGAAGCTAGACTTCGGTTTTAAAACATCAGTATCATTAGATGAACCTGAAGCATGAGTCAATTTAGCAGGTCCAGCTACAACCTCGCTTGAAACCTCAGAAGCAGTCGATACCCTAGCATTTTCAGAACTCGCTGTAGATAAAATCTTTTGTTCGCATTTAACTTTCCTTTGACACTTTTTAATACGTCACCCATTTCACCATAGAAAATATCTTACGAATAGAGGAAAAGTGATAATTCTCTAAAAAACTACAAAAATGATAAAAATTTAAGTAATTTCTATGCTAATAGTACTAACACAATCCAAAATAATAACGTAAAAACCTATAAATATAAGATTTCAACCCTATATATAATATTCTGAAAATAGGTAAATAACAACATAACTATCAAAAATCAACACTAAAAAAGCCCTTAGAAGTTCCCTTCTAAAGACCTTTGATTTATAGATTAAGCAAAGATTGAGAAGAATGGTGCACCAAGCTTAGTATCCATCGAATCTCGACTCTGAACACCATGAATGTAATCCAATGAATACCAACCATTGTTATTGGCGTTAAATGGATCACGAACATATGTTTTACCATTATCATAGCCATGAAGTACGATTTCATGCGTGTAAGGATAATTGATAAATTGGCTTGCTCCTACTGCCGCAAGAACGTGTTGACCTGACATCAAGGCTGAAGCAATGTTAGCAATACTTGAAAGTACGTTGCTCTTCAGACCCCAATTTTTACTTGCTAATACAATACCATCTGCATCTGTACCAGCGACTGATGTTTTATTAAATGAATTTGTATTGTAGTACAAATAATCCGCAACTGTCGTTGGTGCAATGACAGTTCCCAAGATATCTGTAAAAGTCATGGCAAGTGATGTTGGAACACAACCAGATTGATGCATATTGCTGACACCATACCACTTAGAAGCCCAACGAGGGTCACGTTGAGAATAATAAGTCGTCTGAGGCTCAACACGACGATTACGTGGAGCAAGAGCTGTCTCACCAAGGTTAAATCCGTCTACAGTATTGTCTACATAGTCTACATAAACGTGAGTCGTATAGTTACCGATGAGATTCTTATGATTAACAGTCGATACATTGATTTCAGTATGTGTTCCAGTAGGTGCTGTATTATACCAAGAAAGGTTTCCTTGGTTACTTTCTGACCATACAGCTACACGAATATTCTTAATCTGACGTCCTTGTGGCGCTTGATCAACTACAACTGTAAAACTACCTGCTTCTGAATTAACATTAGTGATATAGGTTTGCGTTTTAGTCTTAGCATTACGGAATTCAACTGTTGTCGTTGTCCCTCCTACACCAACTTGTGACCCATCATTTAAAATGTAGTACAAATGAATATTGTACAAACCTGTTGAATTTTTGTGGTTAGTAGCTTGAACATTTACCGTATAAGTGCCATTAGCTTGACGTGTGGCTTCATACCAACGAATGTCATCTTGACCATCTTTTTCAGACCAAATAGGTACTTGAACAGTACGAACACCTTTAGAACTATAGACATCACTGATAATGACATCAAAAGTACCAGTATCTTTATTATTATTAACTACTGAAATTGTACCGACTGGCTTATTATGTTTTACGTCTACAATAGTTTCAGTGACATAATGACGTTGGTTGGCATTATCTACGATGTAAACGTCAGCACGGTAATTTCCTAGTGAATTCTTATGCTCACTAGCCTTAATAGTAACACGGTAACTACCATCAGTTTGGCGACTAGCCTTATGCCAAACGAGATCATCTTGTCCATTAACGAGACTCCATGAAGGAACTAAAACTTCCTTAACCCCATTTGGTGCTACGATATTGCGGATAACAGCATCAAAAGTACCTAAATCAGCATTATTATTTTCAATAAAGAGGCTTGCACTAGGACGAGTTTGAGAAACTTCTACCACTTTTTCAGTAAGGTAGAAACGTTTGTTAGAGTCATCTACAAGGTAGGCATCGGCACGGTATTTACCAGTTGAATTCTTATGATCCGTTGCTTTGATAGTCACTCGGTAAGAACCATCGGCTTGACGAGTTGCCTTATGCCAGATAAGGTCGTCTTGACCACCAGCTAAACTCCATGAAGGAACAAGAACTTCTTTCAAACCTGTAGGAGCAACAATGTTACGAACAACTGCATCAAAAGTACCTGCTGCAGTATTGTTATTTTCAATCGTAAGGAGACCACTAGGTCTAGCATAATCAACAGCCACTACTTTTTCAGCAATATAATGGCGGTTGTTAGAGTTATCCACGATATAAGCATCGGCACGGTAATTTCCTTTAGTGCCCTTATGCTCACTTGCCTTAATGGTTACACGATAGCTGCCATCAGTTTGCTTAGTCGCCTTATGCCAAATAAGGTCGTCTTGGCCATTTTCAAGACTCCATGATGGCACCAAAACTTCTTTCAAACCTGTAGGAGCAACAATGTTACGAACAACTGCATCAAAAGTACCTGCTGCAGTATTGTTGTTTTCAATCGTAAGGACACCACCTGGTCGAGCATAATCAACAGCCACTACTTTTTCAGCAATATAATGGCGGTTGTTAGAGTTATCCACGATATAAGCATCGGCACGGTAATTTCCTTTAGTGCCCTTATGCTCACTTGCCTTAATGGTTACACGATAGCTGCCATCAGTTTGCTTAGTCGCCTTATGCCAAATAAGGTCGTCTTGGCCATTTTCAAGACTCCATGATGGCACCAAAACTTCTTTAACACCTAGTGGTGCTGAGATATTAGTGATAACGGCGTCAAAAGTTCCAGCCTTAGCATTATTGTTTTCAATAGTAAAACTTGCTTTAGGTTTCAACTGCTCAGGTGTCTTACCAATGAAGACTTGCGTAGTTGTTCCACCAACACCCGTCAATTGACCATCTTTTTGAACATAATAAAGGTGAATATTATAAAGCCCTGTCGAGTTTTTATGAGCTGAAGCCTTAACGTTTACTGTATAAGTTCCATTATTTTGACGGTTAGCCGTATACCAGATAATGTCATCTTGACCATTAATTTCTGACCAAATTGGAACAGAGACTGTTTCAACACCATTTGGTGCTTTGACATTAGAGATGACAACATCAAAGCTACCAACAGTTGGATTATTATTGACAATAGAAATGGTTCCACTCAAATTGCCTTGAGTTGCATCAACCTCAGCACTAGCATTAGCTGTGAAACGTCCGGTATAGTCCACGCTGTGGTCAAAGACATGTTTACCTGGCAAGAGATTAGCAGTTGCTGTAAACTGCCATGCACCAGTTTTGGCATTATAGCGCATATTTTTAGCGCTCGTTGCTGTAAGAGTTGATGATGGGTACTGTGCGACCCAGAAATTTTCGATACCAAATTGAGAGGTTGAGACAGGTCCACGGTAGCCTAGATTGTTCTCATCCAACCAGCTGGAACTTGTATAGAACATCAAGTTGTTGTAACCATGCTTACGCATTTCATTAACCCATGCTTGAGTGTTACGGTTGATATTTGGAAGCATCTTAGAGTCTTCGAAATCGTTAACCATAACAGTGCTCTTTGAAAGGTTAAGGTTTTGTGCAGCTTGAATGTAGAAACGAGCCTCTGCACGTGCTTCTTCCTCTGTTGTATATCGAGAAAAATGATAGGTAGATACTTGAAGACCGGCAATTTGAGCATTGCGAACTTGTGATGGTGCTTTAGGGTTGTTGTACCAAGTATCCTCAGTCAACTTGACAACGACACCACCAACACCTTGGCGTGCAAGAGCACGATAGTCATCTACACTGATTTCACCATTATGGCTGCTGACATCGATAAAAGTCTTCGGTTGCACCTTAAGAGTTGGCGAAGGTACATCCGTAGAATTTGTTAATTTAGCAGGTGTTGCTACAGTGCTATTTGACATTTCTGAACTTTTCGCACTTGTAGAAGCAGTTCCACTTTCTGAACTTACTACAGAAGTCGCAACTGAATTTGATGTTGCAGCAACAGTAGAGTTAGCTACCGAAGTTGATGTCGTTGCTGTTGCAGCCTCGGAACTCTGTGAAGCAGGAGACGTAGATACCGTTGGAGCACTAGCTTTTGCCACTTCACTCGAAGCTGCGGGTGCTGAAACCGTTGAACTAGTAGTTACAGGTAAGGCAGCTTCTCCACCAAAAATCTCAGCCGCTGTCGCAGGTTGATACTGATTTCCTTCAGTAACGGAAGGCGTTTGTGTTGCCACTTCATCAGCTTGAGCAACCTGAGTAGTAACAGCCAAGAGAACAGCCGCACTGGCATAGTAGATAAAATCTTTCGTTCGCATTTAACTTTCCTTTTGCATTTGTAATACTTGAACCATTTTACCACAGAAAAACTCTCGTGGAAAGGTTATTATTAAAATTTTTCTAAATAAAATAGAAATATTATAAAATTATAAATAAACTTTTTCTCTTGATAGAAAACTCTTTAACTTATTATTCGTATGTTTCTACAAAACTATTGAAAATCCGTAACAATTTTTTCAAATAAATACAAATGAAAATGTATAAAAAAATTCCCGAACCTTTGTCCGAGAATTTAATTTATCCTTATTTACGTTTTGGTGGGTTATGGATTGCTTCTCCAAGTACGTCAGCAAAGGCTTCGTACATGTTTTCAGAGAAGGTTGGGTGACCGTGGATAGATTGCAAGAGCTCATCTACAGTCAATTCATTTTCCATAATTGTTGACGCTTCGTTAATCAATTCAGCTGCAGCCGGTCCAATGATATGAACACCAAGGATTTCATGGTACTTCGCATCTGCAACGACTTTAACAAAACCTTGAGCTTCGTTTGAAGCAATAGCACGTCCATTACCAGCAAAGCTTGATTTACCAATGAGGACATCACCATATTTAGCGCGTGCATCTTCTTCAGTAAGACCACACATTGCGACTTCTGGGTGTGTGTAAACAGCTGCAGGTGTGTAGTCAAGGTGAGCCTTACGAACGTTACCATGCATAGCATTTTCAGCTGCAACTTCACCCATACGGTAAGCAGCGTGAGCAAGCATCTTAGTTCCGTTTACATCACCCGGTGCATAGATACCAGGGATTGATGTTTCTTGATAAGCATTCACTTTGATACGACCACGGTCTAATTCAAGGTTAAGATTTTCAAGACCATCCAACTGAGGAACACGACCGATTGAAAGAAGGGCGCGATCAGCTACAATCTCTTCACCATTATTGAGTTTAAGGGTCAATTGGTTGTTAGCTTCTACAATCTCAGAAACTCCGACAGATGTCATGATCTTCATGCCCTTCTTAGCAAGGATTTTTTGAAGTTCAAGTGACACTTCTTTATCCATAGCAGGAATAATGCGGTCAGCCATCTCAACAACAGTTACTTCTACACCGTATGAAGCATAAACAAGACCAAGTTCGATACCAACGACACCACCACCCATAACAGCAAGTGATTTAGGCAATTCACGCAAGTCAAGGATATCATCGGATGTCATCACAAGTTGTGACTCAATTCCAGGGATATTGATACGTGAAACTTTTGATCCAGTTGCAAGAATGATGTTACGTCCCTTGATTGTTTCTGAGCCAATAGTAACAGTCTTATCTGGATTAACTTGACCAAGACCATTGAAAATAGTTACCTTATTAGCCTTCAAAAGACCTTGCACACCACCTGTAAGGGTCTTAACAACAGAGTTCTTAAAGTCAACTGTCTTATCCATATCGATGGTGTAGTTTGTTGATGCTAGGTTGATACCACGACCTGCTGCAATCTTAAGTCCATCAAGGATTTCTGCGTTTTTAAGGTAGGTCTTAGTTGGGATACATCCCTTATTCAAACATGTTCCACCAAATTCTGATTTTTCAACGATAGCAACCTTACCGCCAAGTTGTGCTCCACGGATGGCTGCATAGTAACCAGCTGGACCACCACCAACAACAACGATATCATATTCGTTATCAGCAAGTGGTGCTTTTTCTGCAGTAGCTGCTGGAGCAGCTGGGGCAGGAGCTTTAGGAACTTCAAGACCAGCAGATTCTAATTGAGCAGTTGCTTCTGCAGCAGGTGCACTGGCTGCATTATCGGCCACAACTTCACCTTCTGCTCCAATATAACCAATAACCTCAGTAACTGGTACAGTTTCACCAGCCTGACGGGTAATCTTCAAAAGAACACCAGAATCTTCTGCTTCAAGTTCCATGTTCGTTTTATCTGACATGATTTCAAGAAGGATATCCCCCTCATTAACCACATCACCCTCTTGTTTTTTCCACTCGATGATCTCGCCTTCTTGCATGTCCACACCGAGCTTAGGCATAATAATCTCAAAAGCCATTTATAAGATACCAAGAGCGACCAGAAAGCGACTGAAAATTAGGCGTCCGACACGTCAGCCTGCTGACGTAGACGGACGGTCTATTTTCCAAGCTTTCCGCTCGGGTTCAGTTAAGCCCTCTGGTTCGCCCTCTCCTTTCTATTTAAAACTTCAGTTTTCAGATATTTTTTTACTTAAATCAACAATTCCATTGGATTTTCAATCAAATGTTTTAAATCAACCATGAATTTGGCACCATTCATTCCATCTACAATACGGTGGTCAATAGTCAAGCATAGCCCCATGATTGGACGTACGACAACTTCACCATCAACAACAACCGGTGTCTGAATAGTTGCTGAAACACCAAGGATGGCTGAGTTTGGTTGGTTGACGATTGGGTTAAATGATTTGGTTCCAAACATTCCCAAGTTAGTAATAGAGAAGGTTGAACCTGACATTTCTGCAGCCTTCAATTTACCTGCCTGAGCTTTCTTGATGACATCCTTAGAGGCCACCACAAAGTCAGACAAACTCATCTTATCTGCACCATGAACTACTGGTACAATCAAGCCATCATCTAGACCAACGGCAATACCAAGATTAACAAATTTGTGTAATTCGATATTTTGTGCATCATCAATTAAGGATGCATTGAGGTAACGGTGTTCCTCTTTCATAAGGGTACGCACAACTGCCAAACCAATCAAATCAGTGAAGGTCACCTTCATACCAGTCTTATTCATGATTGGATCAAGGACTTGCTTACGAAGAGCCATTAGGTTAGTCATGTCTACGTCATAGTTAAGGGTGAAGGTTGGCGCAGTCAAATATGAATGCATCATTCCCTTAGAAATAGCCTTACGCATAGCAGACATTGGGATGACTTCCACGCCTTCTGGCAAGACTTTTTCAGGTTTAGCTTCAACCACAGGTGTAGCAGCAGCTTCCTTAACTTGTGCTGGGGCACTGATTGCAAGGACATCTTCCTTGGTAATCTTACCACCAAAGCCTGTTCCAGATACGCTAGCTAAATCAATACCAAGGTCCGCTGCAATCTTACGTGCCAACGGAGTTGCCTTAGGTTGAGCACCCTTAAAGTTCTCAACGTCATCAGCATGAACACGACCTTTTGCTCCAGTTCCTGGAACTTGAGCAAGGTCAATCCCCATCTCATGAGCCACTTTACGTGCTTTAGGTGTTGCACGTACTTTGCCACCTTCATGAACCACAGCTACTTTTGGCTGTGGTGTAGCAACAGGTGCATCCACATTAGCAACCTCTTCAACTTGCGGCGCAGCTTCTGCAGCTGGAGCGCTCGCAGCATTATCGGCTACAACTTCACCTTCTGCTCCAATATAACCAATAACCTCAGTAACTGGTACTGTTTCACCAGCCTGACGAGTAATCTTCAAAAGAACACCTGAATCTTCTGCTTCAAGTTCCATGTTCGTCTTATCTGACATGATTTCAAGAAGAATATCTCCCTCATTAACCACATCACCCTCTTGTTTTTTCCACTCGATGATTTCGCCTTCCTGCATGTCCACACCAAGCTTTGGCATAATAATCTCAAAAGCCATTTATAAGATACCAAGAGCGACCAGAAAGCGACTGAAAATTAGGTGTCCGACACGTCAGCCTGCTGACGTAGACGGACGGTCTATTTTCCAAGCTTTCCGCTCGGGTTCAGTTACACCCTCTGGTTCGCCCTCTCCTTTCTACTTTAAATTATATTTTCCGATACTCTCACAGTTAAAACAAGAAACACATTTTACTAGCGAGACATATCACTTAACCGTCTCTAGAAAGTTAGTTTCCTTTATTGGCCATCTTGATAATAGCAGCCTTAATCTTTTCAACATCTGGAAGAACCGCTTGTTCCAAGACACGCGCATAAGGTACAGGCACATCTTCACTTGCCAAACGTACAATTGGGTGGTCAAGGTAATCGAATGCTTCACTTTCAGTAACCATAGCAGCAATCTCACCGATGAATCCACCAGTCTTATATGCATCATTGACCAACATAAGTTTACCAGTCTTCTTAACTGACTCGAAAATCAATTCCTTATCAAGTGGGATAAGCGTACGTGGGTCAACGACCTCAACGTTAATACCTTGTTCAGCCACTTCTTCAGCAGCCTTAAGAACACGTTCCAACATACGACCATATGTGACAATAGTAAGGTCAGTTCCTTCACGCTTGATTTCACCTTTTCCAAGTGGAATGTAGAAATCAGGATCTTGAGTCACTTCCTCTTTCTTACCGTAAAGTGCTTTTGGTTCCATGAAGATAACAATGTTATTGTCCTGAATAGCAGATTTCAAAAGACCTTTAGCGTCGTTAGCATTACCTGGAGCAACCACTTTAATCCCTGGAATGTGAGTCAACCATGACTCAAGAGATTGTGAGTGCTGTGCCGCAGAACCAATCCCTGAACCAGAAGCTACACGGAAAGTTACAGGAGTCTTCAAACCACCACCAAACATGTAGTTGTTTTTGGCACCATTATTAACGATAGCATCAAGGGCAATCGTGATGAAGTCCATGAAAGTCAAGTCAACGATTGGACGAAGACCTGTGATGGCAGATCCAACAGCTGCACCAGCGATAGCTGCCTCTGAAATTGGTGTATCTTTAACACGTTTTTCACCAAACTCTGCCAACATCCCAACTGATGTACCGAAGTCACCACCATAGATACCAACATCTTCACCCATAAGGAAGATGTTTTCGTCTTTACGCATCTCCTCGCTCATAGCAAGGTTTACTGCCTCACGCAAGGCCATCAATTTTGTTTCACTCATACTTGTATTCCTCAACCTTTCTCTTTAGTCTACCCATACATCTTCAAAGGCAACTGAAAGTTCTGGATCTGGGCTATTTTGGGCGAACTCATAAGCTGCATCAACCTCTGCCTTGACTTGGCTTTGGATAGCATCTAACTCTTCAGCGCTTGCGATATTTTCAGAAACGAGATAGTCACGGTATTTAATAATTGGGTCGTTATTGTTCTTCCACTCGTCAACTTCTTCCTTAGTACGGTAAACACCTGCATCAGCAGTTGAGTGACCAAACCAACGGTAAGATTCTACCTCAACAATAGCGGGACCGTTGCCACCACGGACATGCTCAACAGCCTTGCCCATTGTTTCGTATACAGCTAAAACATCGTTACCATCTTCACAGTAGAAACCAGGAATACCATAAGCTTCCGCACGTGTATAAAGGTGGGGTGTGTTTGTTGCTTTATGGATATCCATTGAGATACCATAACGGTTATTGATGATAAAGAAGATAACCGGCAATTTCCAAGTAGCTGCCATATTGACTGACTCATGGAATGAGCCTTCATTAGTTGCACCATCTCCTGAAAAGGCCACAACAATGTTTCCTGTTTCTTTGTATTGCTGAGTGAGAGCTGCACCTACGGCAAGAGCATAACCACCACCAACAATACCGTTAGTTCCGTAGTTACCTTTTTCAAAGTCAGCCAAATGCATAGAACCACCACGGCCCTTAGAAACACCTGTCGCCTTACCTGCAAGCTCCGCCATCATTTTATTCAAATCCATGTCTTGGGCAATAGATTGTCCGTGACCACGGTGATTTGAAAAGAAGATATCGTGATAGCTCAAGTGTTGAACAGCCCCAACGTTGGCTGCTTCCTCACCAACTGAAAAGTGAGTCATTCCTTGAACAAAACCACGACGAACCAATTTATTAATACGTGAATCAAATTCACGAATACGTTCCATTTTAGTGAACATCAAAAGATGTGTCTCTTTAGAAAGTTTTACCATATCGATCTCCTCTATCGAAATTTTTCTATACATCTAGGATAGGTTAAAAAAACTTAATGGGCAAGAAATATGCTTGAAAAATGAAAAGCCTTACATCCTTATCACTTATAGGCAATTCGTATGCTCTTTTTGTTTGCGATATGGTATAATAATATGATTGTATAGATTTTACCCGAATAGGAGAATATTTGATATTGAGTGATGTCATAATTCACGGGCTTACGGCATGTATAGCTTTTATTTTACAAATTATTATCTTCAAGGTGACCACGCAAAGGCCGCTTAGATACTGGATTATTATTTTAGCTGGTATAGCAATTTTTGCCTCTAGTTATTTGGGCATTTTGTATCCAAAATCCGGTTTTATTGCACTTATACTCTTTCTAGCTGCCAAATCCTACAAAAATCTAAGACATACCATTTTGGAGACTTTCTTCATACCTTTCACCTTTGCCTTAACGGTAAGATTGGTCATTTTCCTGATTATTCCAATCTTTTTTCCTTCTGTCCTAGATTACTATTATGCTGGTCCCTTTATTCTCTTTCTTGCTTTTTTACTTTGGTTTGCACAAAGTGCCCTTCTTCAGGTGGACTACTCTCGAATGATGCAAATTGATAAAGCAAGACCATGGTACAGGTCAACGTCTGTCGCTCTTTGTAGCTTAGCCTTTATTTACTTTGCTTCTGAACTCGTTTCAACAGACATTCACTTTACCATTACCTTTCTTATCATTACGGCTCTGATTCTATCTAAGCAGGTTAATCTCTATAGAAAAGACCTCAATGCTCAAACACAAGCAGCCCAAGAGGAACATTCTCACCTTCTTCAAAAATCAAGTCAGAACATCAATACCTGGTACCAGAAAAAGACTAGCCAAGAGCTCTTCATCAAAGACGAAGCTGAAAACCTCTACGATATCATCCGTTTTCAGCAAAATGAGGAAGCTCAGGAGTTAATTGACTACTTACTGACACCGAATCCGCTCGATAAGAAGATTGATCATTTTTATCGAGACAAACTAGAAAATATTAAACTGCCAGATTTACAGGTACTCTTTGAAGCTAAATTTCTAAAGGCAAAAGTAATGGATGTTTGGGTTAGTATGGAGGTCCCAGAACCTATTACCGTCTATCCTATTTATCCTTTAGACTGGGTATATGTCCTATCAACTATCTTGGATCATGTCATTGACCAAGCACAAGATAGTGAACAGAAATACCTTAGCTATGCTTATTTTAAGGATGAGGATAGTCAACACTTTGTCGTTGAAAGTTCAAGCACTAAAGAAGATTCAGCTATTACATCTGATTTCTCTGATCCTGAACTAAAACGCGTCAATACTATTCTATCTACTTATCCAAACGTTAACATTGTTTCAAATACACGTGCTGGGATTTATCGCTTACAAATTGAAATTGACATGACTAAAGGAGGTTACAATGATTACTAATATTATCAATCCCCTCTTACAGGCCGTTAGTTTCATTTCTATTTGGTACCTCTACCAGACTATGTCTAAGATTAAGCCACTACGAGGACACCTTTTACTTCTATTTTTGTCCTATGTAGCTGCAGCGTCCTATTTTAGTCTCGTAAAAATCGTTGTGGACCCGCTTTTCTTCCTTGTTGCCGATTTGGCCCTTGTGAAAGAGCGTTCTTTCTATCATCGATTGCTTTACGCTTTTTATCCAACTATCCTTTTTGATATGGCAACACGACTACTTTCAATTGTCATTATCCCTCACGTCTTACATATCAAAGGTGATATTACCCTCAACACTAACTTACATATCTTGACCTACATCTTAGCACCATTAATCATTTACCTAATGCTTAAAATCTTCGCCGTAGACCTAAATCAGATGAGTAGTCTTGACGAAGCTTGGGCGAGACGTAACTGGTTGCGAAGCACTGCCTTCCTAGCTGTCTATTATGTCTTCTTTACTGTTATCCATGGTCTTAACAGTATTCTTCCAACAGCAAATGACCCTAAAAATTTATTTGAAATAGTTTTCAAGGTCAGTCCTAATAGTTCTGTTATCTTAGTTCTCTATATTGCCCTACTACTATGGGATTTTTACAATTGGAACCAGGCTGTCCACCAACAATCTATCGATAGACTGAACAAAGAACGTCATAAATTGTTGGGTACTATGACTAACTATAGCAAATCCTTTATCCAGATTATTATGCAAAAGCAAACGTCCTTCGACTTATTCAAGAAAAATCTCAAGGAGGTTTCTCTTGCCTTGGAAAATGAAGATACTGCCAAAGCTACTAGTCTACTTGAGATTTATAAAACGGACAATGCTAACATTGGTAATCCAGAGACTCAAGAAAACTTGGATAGGCTTAGCAATCCAATAATATCTAGTTTTCTTTCAAATCGTATTTTGGAAATGAGAGCGTCACATGTAGATATTTCCATTAATATTAGTCCTCAGTTTGGTGAGATTCCTTTATCTGACCTCGATTTATATCAACTGCTCCAAGCTTCGGATAGAGCGATATTTAAACTACTTCGTCCTGATGTCAAGGTCAACAGTAGTTACCTTCAACTAGATCACTCACAACTCCTTGTTATTGAATTACCAGTTTTGGCTGATAAGGTTAGCAAAGATAAAGAACTGAATGATTTAGTAAAGAGTTTGCCAAATGTTGACTATCGTATCGGTTTACATGCAGGTTATCTGACTCAAATTATTGAAATCTTTGAACCTGGTTATTAAACGATAAGAAAAAGAGCCAATGGCTCTTTTTTTGCAACCTCATATATCTTCTTACTAAAATATCTTGAAATGAGAGGAGGTAAACCAGATAATCCTCGTGCTAAACAAGGACACCCAGTTTACAAACCTGAGTGACGTTTTCTGCTAATATTCTACGATGGATAGGTGGGGGTTAGAAGGCACCGCCGCCACCGCCTCCTCCGCCCCCAGAGAAGCCACCGCCACTAAAGCCTCCACTACCACTACTTGAGTTAATAGAGAAGTTACTTACGGTATCTGAAGCAGAAACATAGTTTTGCAATGCAGTTGAATTGTATAGCATTGCAAAAGATACAGGTGAATAAGTAAAAGCGTCTAAAGATGGATTGCTAAGGTGAATGTTGTAACGTTTCAGAACATCACTGACTTTCTTGGCCTCTCCATAAAGTGTCGCATAAACTAGAATACGATTCCATAAAACAATGGATTGTAATTCCGCTTGATTAAACTGCCCAATACTCTTAATCATGTTGTTAAAACTATGCCATTGATAATAAATATCTGAGTTTTTTGGAACAAGGCATCCGTTTGCCCGCCCATTAATTTGAAAACGATAAATAAGATGCATGGTAATAACTGGGAAGAAAAAGAGTAAATATAACAAGGATAAATTAGAGGAGAAACCAATTGAGAGAAGGAAGAAACCAATCGCAATAAGTATGTAGAGGAATACAAATATGTTGTTCGCCACTGAAGATAAATGAGTTTCTGAAGAAGTAAGTTGCCTATATAGGCTTGGTAGTCCGAGTTGCTTTTCTTGCCTTTCGACACCCTGGGTAACCCTTGTAGCATCATCCAAAAACAGACTTCTAATATTTCTACCTATAGAGCGAAGCTTATCTCTTTCCGTACTATTTTTAGCTTTTTTATACTGACTCTCAATTTCATCTTCGTTAATATAGTATCGTGAGAACATATCTTTCTCTTTGACTTGAGTTTGACCATCAAAAAGCATCTCAATAAAAGCTAATTCAAAACCAGCTAAACCATCCCTTTTAACAAATTCAAGAATTGGCTCTTCCGTTGATTGACTAAAGGATAAGTTTCCTCTATCTATAAGATCCAGTATAGTCGCTTGAACCATATGGTTAAAGGATATTGGGTAAGTCACACTATTCAGACCACTAATGTCAAATCGTTGGTTGTAGACGTTCTGAGCAAGAACAAGAGGAGCTAGATTTTGAGGAATGTCATAAAGTCTACTATCCTTTGGGAAACGTGGTGGTCTCGTGCTTCTCAAGACTGAACTATATAAAACGATTGCTATAACAAACAAGACGAGGAGAAGTCCTGGAAAAAGACCATAGAAAATTATGTGATAAATCTTTCTATTTCTCACAATATCATTTTCCTGTTTTAGGAATTTATCTTTAGCTGAACTATCGATGATGTTAGTGGAATTTTTAGATTTTAGACTTGCTGTCATAGGCCAATAAGCATGAAGTTCGAGTTTTCCCTTTGCAGGAAAATTATCAAACTGAATATTATAGCCTTCATCCGTCCTTTGAACCTGAGGATTTTTTTGAAAGAATCCTGCATGAGCATAAAGCTCACCCTTATTGGAATCTAAACCATCAACAGTAAAATCAACATGACCAATTGACTTATCCCAATCGGAAATCGGAAACCAATTGAGGACAGCAACATCAGAATAAAGATTTAAAATACGATTAATTTGCCAAGTAACCTTAAGAACAACTTTATCACCTCTATGTCCTTGATTGTAAACTTTCAGCTTAGTTCCATCTGATAATTCTGATGCTACAACCTCGACATAGGGTTTGGTTTGGCCATTTACTGTCGCTGTTACCGTTGGATTACCAGCAATGTAAAAACCATCTGGAACTGGCTTTGCACGACCTAATGTGACATACTGCCCATGGTAATCACTTTCAAAATCATAAGTAATTTCCTGCGTAAATGTTGCACTACTATTATCCGAAATACTTAGATGTCCTTTGTATGAGGGGATACGGTAACTAACGTCATCAGCTTTAACAGAAATTACGGGGACTATAAAAGCTATTAAACAACCAAGCCAAATCAAAAATTTTTTCATAATCTCTCCTTACTGCTAGCCCTAAAACCAAAAGAAATAGCATTGGACAAAACCAGAACAATTTCTTTCAGTTTCTCAAATAAGAAGGGGCGAAAACTCAAGCTTGATAGACAATTTCACCATCACAGATAGTGTATTTAACACTTCCAGTAAGCTCTTCGCCTACAAATGGTGAATTGGCTGCTTTAGACTTAAAGTCTGCTGTAACTTGACGTTTTTCCTTATCTGCAAAGATAACAAGGTCTGCTGGTCCATTTTCAGCCAAATAACCAGCATCGAAGCCATAAAGATCAGATGGGTTGCTAGTCATTACCTTCAAGAGCTCAGTCAAGCTTAAGTGACCTGCTTCAACCAAGTAGGTCAATCCAAGAGATAGAGATGTTTCAAGACCAGTCATTCCTGATGGTGCTTTAGTCACATCAGCGACATTCTTTTCATCGGCATGGTGTGGCGCGTGGTCTGTAGCAATGACTGAAATGACTCCAGATTTCAATCCTTCGATAACGGCCTGACGGTCAGATTCCAAACGAAGTGGTGGGTTCATCTTAGCATTAGCACCTTTTGAAAGCAAAAGGTCTTCAGTCTTAGAGAAATGTTGGGGTGCTACTTCAGCAGTGACTTGCGCTCCAAGTTTTTGAGCAAACTCAACGACTTTTACAGA
Organism: Streptococcus parasalivarius; assembly: GCF_054785155.1. Classification (NCBI taxonomy): domain Bacteria; kingdom Bacillati; phylum Bacillota; class Bacilli; order Lactobacillales; family Streptococcaceae; genus Streptococcus; species Streptococcus parasalivarius. The sequence continues at coordinate 110,254 of NZ_BAABOB010000002.1, read as the reverse complement.
TTCAGCTTTTGACAAGTGTTGAATATGAACATGTGCTTGTGTATCATAAGCAATCATGGCATCACGTGCAATCATACTGTACTCAGCTACGCCAGTTGCCCCACAAATATGGAATTCTTTTTTAGCAATATTTTCATTGAAACCGAGAATACCATTTAGATCAGGATCTTCCTCGTGAAGGCTGATAAAGGTATTATTCTCCTTAGCTAGCTCCATGGCTTTTTTGACAATACCAGCATTGGTCAATGGAATACCATCATCTGAGAATCCGACAGCACCAGCTTCAAGCAAACCCTTGAAATCAGTGAGGTTTTCACCATCAAAATTCTTTGTAATAGTCGCAACAGACTTAACATGGATATTTTCCTTAGCTGCCGAAGTCAAGACCTCCTCCAAGGTTTCCTTATCTGAAATCGTTGGATTAGTGTTAGCCATCATTACAACCGTTGTAAAACCACCCGCAGCCGCTGCCAAGGCACCAGTATGAATGTCTTCCTTATGAGTTTGACCTGGCTCACGGAAGTGAACATGGATATCCACCAAGCCAGGAGCAACCACAAGACCAGTCGCATCGATGACTTGAGCATCTCCAGCTTCGATATTTTCAGCAATTTTAATGACTTTTTTACCATCAACAAGAACATCAGCTTGCGTATCCAAACCAGACTTAGGGTCTACAACACGACCATTTTTAATCAGTAACATAATCTTCCAACTTTCTATTTTACTTCAACCAATCAATTGGGGATTGGCCTTGAGATACAAGGTAGGCATTGGCTTTTGAAAATGGCTTGCTGCCAAAAAAACCACGATAGGCCGACAAGGGACTCGGATGGGCACTCTCAATAATGGCATGTTTAGGATTAGTCACTAGTGCCTTCTTCTTACGAGCATAGCCACCCCAAAGTATAAAGACAACAGGAGTATCCTTTTGATTGAGGACCTTAATCACAGCATCTGTAAAAGGTTCCCAAACCTGACCAGCATGCCCATTTGCTTGACCTGCTGGAACTGTTAGACAGGCATTAAGCAAAAGCACCCCCTGCTCGGCCCATGACGTTAAATCATGAAAGGATCTAGGACCTAAATCTTCCTCTAATTCCTTGAGAATATTTTTCAAAGACGGGGGAGCTGGAAGGCTATCAGGTACCGAGAAGGAAAGTCCCTGTGCTTGATGAGGCCCATGATAAGGGTCCTGACCAAGGATTACCACCCGCACTTCTTCAAACGGAGTCTCCAACAAGGCATTAAAAACCTTGTCACGCGGCGGATAAACCGTCCCCTGGCTATAAACCTGGTCCATAAACTGATTTATCTTTGAAAAATAATGGTCAGGCAGTTCCTCTTTCAGAAGCTTGTGCCATGTCGAATGTTCCATAAAAACCTCTTTTTAGATTGTTTTACACCCTAAATTATACCATAATTTGTAGGTAATATTCGGAAAATACTGAAAAAGCACCATGATTACGAAGCATTTTCTATCAAGTTTTAAAAATTCATTACTCCACAAGTTTAAAGGGCTTACAACCTTTAACTCGTTATAGTTTTATGCTATAATTTAAACTTGTATTTTAACAGAAAAGGTAACCCTATGACTACGTATGAAAATTTAAGAGCAGCCAGACGAGGTCCCATTGTCAGCATCGCTGCCTACCTTCTTCTTACCATTGCAAAACTTCTAGCTGGACACTTTTTAAATTCTAGCTCTTTGATTGCCGATGGTTTCAATAACTTGTCAGATATTTTAGGGAACGTGGCCCTACTCATTGGATTGCACCTAGCTAGTCAACCTGCTGATGCAGATCATAGGTTTGGTCATTGGAAGATTGAAGACTTATCAAGCCTAGTCACTTCCTTTATCATGTTCGTGGTAGGCTTCCAAGTCCTAATTCAAACAGTCCGAAAGATTTTTCTAAGAGAGGAAACTGTAGTCGATCCCCTTGGTGCAACCGTCGGAGTTCTTTCTGCTATCGTCATGTGTGGCGTTTACTTATACAATAAAGGACTTGCCAAAAAGCTGAAATCTAGCGCTTTGATTGCGGCCGCTAAGGATAATCTCTCCGATGCCGTAACTTCTATTGGAACGTCAATCGCCATTGTTGCAGCATCCTTCAACCTCACGATTATTGACTATATTACAGCCATTATCATTACCTCATTCATTCTAAAGACAGCCTATGATATCTTCATGGAAGCAACCTTTAGTTTGTCAGACGGTTTCGATGAGAGAAACCTCAAAGCCTATGAGAAAGCGATTCTTGAGATTCCAAAAGTCACTAAGGTTAAGAAGCAGCGTGGCCGTTCTTATGGTAGCAACGTCTATCTTGATATTGTGGTTGAAATGAATCCTGACCTCTCTGTTTACGAGAGTCATGCCATTACTGAACAAATTGAAGAGGTTCTCAGCAAGCGTTTCTCTGTCTATGACACTGATGTCCATGTAGAACCAGCTGCTATTCCCGAAGATGAAATTTATGGCAATGTCCTTCACAAACTCTCTCGCAATGAAAAGATTATTCTGTCAAAAATTCCTGACTATGAAAATCTCTTGGCACCAGACTTCTACTTAATCGATGAAAATGGTCACCACCACAATCGTGAAGAAGTCATTGCCAATCACCAACCACTTCTCAATAATTTTGACAGCTTCAAGATGACATCTGTTAGTCAAAAAACGAAATTAATTAGTTATGAGTTGGGAGGAAATTTCCACACTAGTATCTGGCGTCGAAATGAAACCTGGTTCATGATTTACCACCAAGTCACAAGGATAAAAGATGAAAAGTAACGAGCAAGCAAGCTCGTTTTTTTCTGCTTTCAAATAGATTTTGTGTAACTTCAATCGATTCTAAAAATTACATTAAAATACTAAATGTTAGGAAAACTCTAACGTTTATATGTTATAATGAAAGTGTTTGTCACTACCGAATTTAGGGTTTTGACAGGCAAATGATATTAATAGATAAAAATAGGTTCTGCCAGCTACAGAACCCCATAGATATTAAAGGAGACACATTGTGAAAAAGAAAATTGTTGCCGTCCTTTTAGCAGCTTGTCTAGCCCTAGCACCGAGTTTGTCTAGTGCAGACGAATTGATGGATATCACACGCGCTGCTGGTTATACTGAAGCCACTGAGGCCTATCGCCCAAAATCAACCCTCTTAATCGATGGAAATACCGGAGATGTCCTCTGGGAAGAAAATGCTGATGAGGTGCGTGACCCTGCTTCTATGTCTAAGGCAATGACACTTTATTTGGTCTTTGAAGCTATGTCTAAAGGAGAGATTTCTGAAGATACTGTCATCACAGCTACTCCAACCGACCAAGCTATTGCCGATATTTACGAAATTTCAAACAACAAGATTGTTGCGGGTGTTGATTATACCGTTTCAGAACTCATCACTATGACGGCCGTGCCTTCCTCTAACGTTACCACTGTAATGCTAGCCAACTACTTGACTAATAATGATCCTGATAAATGGCTAGACATGATGAATGAAAAGTCCAAAGAACTAGGGATGACCAACACCAAATGGTTTAACGCCTCAGGTGCAGCTGCTGTAGCCTTTAAAGGTTACTACACCCCTCAACGTTATGATAATAATCAGAGCAATCAAACGACTGCGCGTGATTTGGCCATTATGACCTATAACTTCATCAAGAAATACCCTGACATTCTCAAGTACACTAGCAAACCTGTCGTCACAGTTAAAAAGGGAACACCTTACGAGGAAACCTTTGAAACCTACAACTACTCTATTCCAGGTGCTAAATACGGAATTGATGGGGTTGATGGGTTGAAGACAGGCTCTAGTCCAGAAGGTGCTTTCAACTATATTGATACCATCAAGCGTGGTGATCAACGTATGATTGCTGTCATCATGGGTTCTGGTGATTGGTCTGACCAAACAGGTGAAGAGATTCGTCATACCTTTGGTAATGCTCTCGTTGAGAAGATGTACAAAGACTTCTCTTACAAGAAAGTTCTTAGCAAGGGTGAACAAGAAATCGACGGTAAAAAATACAATGTCGAAAAAGACGTCTATGCCACCGTTAAAAAAGGTAAAGACCCTAAAATCTCTGTTAAAGATGATCACATTGTCATTGATAATGGTCTGAAGACAGTGTCACCTAATATCAAAGCTACTTCTGTTAAGGCAACTAAAGTTAAGGGATGGTTCGATTTTGGAAGTAACCAGAAAGATAAAAAGGCTACTAAAACAACAGATAAGAGCCAACTCCCAGTTTATTTCTGGTTGCTATGTCTTGTCCCAGTTGGACTCCTCTACTTGATTTACCTTAATGAAAAAGGACGTCGTCAAAAAGTTAAAGAACGTCGTCAAGCAAGACAAATCAATAAATAAAAGAAAGCGTGTCCATGACACGTTTTTTTTTATCCTCTATTAAAGGAAATCACCCCAAGAATACTGATAAAATCACCAAAAACTATGCTATAATGGTACGATATGACATTTTATTAGGAGACATATAACAAAAATAGATTAAAGGATGCCTTTTAAAAGAGCGTCTAAACGTTGTTACTAAGGAGATTATTTGTGAAAAAGAAATTATTTGGACTCTTCCTGGTAGCTAGTATGGCTTTAGCTCCCAGTCTGTCGTCTGCTGACCAACTCGTAGATATTGCACAAAAAGCGGGCTACAAGGAAGCCACCGAGACATACAGACCTAAGTCATCACTTTTGATTGATGCCAATACTGGTGTTATCCTTTGGCAAGATAATATCGATGAAGTCCGCGACCCTGCTTCTATGAGTAAGGCCATGTCCCTCTACTTGGTTTTTGATGCACTATCAAAAGGGGAAATCAAAGAAGACACCGTGATTACAGCCAAGCCTACTGATGAGGCTATTGCTAATATCTACGAAATTTCAAATAACAAGATTGTTTCTGGAGTTAAGTACACGGTTTCGGAACTGATCACTATGACAGCTGTGCCATCTTCGAATGTTGCTACAGTCATGCTTGCCAACTATCTCAGTGACAACGATCCTGACAAATGGATTGATCGCATGAACGAAAAGTCTAAAGAGCTCGGAATGACAAATACCAAATGGTACAATGCCTCTGGAGCTGGTGCAGCATCCTACAAAGGGTACTACACACCTAAACGTTATGACAATAACCATTCTAACCAGACGACAGCCCGTGATTTGTCTATCATGGCCTATAACCTTATCAAACATCACCCTGAAATCCTTAAATACACTAGCCAACAGACAGTAACTGTCAAAAAAGGAACACCATACGAGGAAACCTTTGAAAATTACAACTACTCCTTGCCTGGTGCTGATTACGGTCTCAAAGGTGTTGATGGCTTAAAAACAGGCTCAAGTCCACGAGGAGATTACAACTACATCTCTACATGTAAACGTGGCAATCAGCGTGTCATTTCGGTCATCCTCGGTGTTGGAAATTGGGAAGATGAAAGTAGTGAAAAAATTCGCCATGCTTTCGGTAACTCCCTCATTGAGAAGATGTTTAAAGACTATTCCTACAAGAAGGTCCTAAGCAAGGGTAAACAAAAGATTGGTGGTAAAAAATACGATGTCCAAAAGGATGTTTATGCTACAGTCAAAAAAGGACAAGAACCTAAGATCAGTGTCAAAGATGATTATGTCCTTGTAGATAATGGCTTAAAAATAGTCTCACCTAAGATTAAAGCAAGTACTGTCAAGGCAACTGAAACTGGCTTCTTCCTCTTTTCAGGCGGTCAGAAGGACAAACAAACAAGTAATAAGCATAACTTTACGAAACACTTTGCCCTGTTCTGCTTCCTCCTATTACCACTTTACGTAATCTACTTGATTTTTATCAATGAGAAAAAACGTCGTCAAAAAAACAGAGAACGCCACCAAGCTCGACAAATGAATAACTAAAAGAACGTGCTCAACCGAGCACGTTTTTAGTTGTCTCCAAGAAATGTTTTGAGATTAGACATATCATTACGCATTTGATCCAATCCTTCTTGATAAATGGCTTCAAACTTTTCAGGATCCTTCTCCAAACGACTAACTTCAAGTGCGTGTTCTGGACGGATAGCATAAAGATTTCCAGTTTTTTCCAAAGCCTCTATCTTTTCAATACTCTTATTGTAGTGGATGTGGCGATTTGAAGACACTTGGACAAATTCAGGATACTTGTGGTAAAAGAGCTTGTAGATTCGCTTACTCGTTTTAGATGGATGTTTACGGTAGCCCTTAGGACGTGTCAAAACTACAATGAGTTTGTCAAAACCCAAATTTTCCATAAAATCAATAGGGAGACTATCAGACAGACCACCATCCATGTAGCGTTTACCCTTGTACTCGACAATTTCAGAAACCAGAGGTAGGGCGGAACTTGCTCGAAGGGCTTCCATTTGCTCAAAGACATGGTCAATCTTGATATAGTCTGGTTTTCCGGTCTCAATATCTGTAGTGACCACATAGAAGGGAACACCTGAATCAGCAAAGGCCTCCTGATCAAAAACGTCCAACTCCATGGGAACCTTATAATAGGAGAATTCCTTATTAACGAAGTTACCTGTTGTCAGCCATGACCAGAAACTCATATAGCGACGGTCTCCCATAAAACGCTTGTTGTAGCGAAGGGCTCTTTGGGGCTGGTTAGAAAGGTAATTAACACCAAAAAGTGCTCCAGCCGATACTGAAACAACGCCATCCACCTTAATTCCAGCTTCTAAAAAGGCATCTAATACACCAGCCGTATATAAGCCACGCATCCCCCCGCCTTCGAGGACTAAGCCAACTTTCATTCTAAAATCTCCTTTATGATTGGTTCCGCAAGGACTTGATAACCTTGTGGACTCAAGTGCAAACCATCCGTTGTATAGTTGTCATTTAACTGTCCCATGTCATCAGTAAGGTAATCAAAAAGATCGACATAGGTCACACCGGGGAGGACAGCTAATTGTTGATTTAGCTCACGTACAGTCGTATTATTTCGAATCTTAACCTTAGAAGCATACTGTGATTCTTCACTAACTGGAAAGACACTCAGCAAATAGACCTCAGTAAAGAGGGATTCCTGACGAACTGTCATGATAATATCGGAAATACGAGTGACAATATCTCGAATAGGGTAACCTCTTCCGATATCGTTAATGCCAATCAAGAGCACCAATTTACTTGGTTCCAAATCTAAGACCTGCTCTTTAAGGTGTTCTAAAAGCCAAACCGAGTCTGTTCCTGCAATCCCACGGTTAACAAGGGGAAACTCTCGACCCAAATATTTTTTCAATGCAAAAAACTCCGTGATGGAGTCCCCTGCAAAAACGATTTGGCCTTTGTCTAACTTTTGATTTTCATTCACAAATTTGGCTAAACGCTCTTCTTGATAGGCCACAAGCTCAGGCCTAGTTGTTTCAATCATACTTTATCCTTTTTTCTTAAATATTATACGCACTACTGTGATTAAAGCTAGAAAAGTTCCAAGTCCAAGAAATAGCCAGGCAAGATTTTCAAAACCTGTTTTATTAGCCAAAAGGGCACCGGAAAGTAGAAATCCCAATGTCAATAAGGCTAAAACCAGATTATTTAATACTTTCTCAAAAACTTTAATTCGACCCGAAAAGTTAATAAAATCATGGTTCACCACAATTCGTCCGTTTAAAATTTGCTCCAAGAGCTGATGCAGACGACGTGGAATGTTCTTCCCATTGCGAATCAGATAAAAGAGTTCAATCAAGATACTCTCTTTATTCAGGGCCTGCTTAAGCATGTCAGGTCCCATATTTTCTAGGAAGTAATCCTTGGCCAGGGTCATAAGATCCATATTTGGTGCTAACTCTCGGAAAATCCCCTCAATTTGAAGTGAAGCCTTCTCCAAAATGGTAATTTGAGAGGAGGCTTTAAGATGATTTTTCTGGAAAATAGCCAGCAAATCCTGTAGCAAATCTGTTATAGAGAGACTTCCCAAGTCAATACCAGAATAACGACCTAACATTTGCTCTACATCTTGACTTAGGACTGCACGATTAAGACCATTATCAAATTGTGTAACGGACAAGATGGCCTTGGTCATACCATCAACATCTTGTGCGGTAAAACTGTACAGGATGTCATTTAAGGACGCACGCATCCCCACTTCCAACTCACCCATAATTCCAAAATCAATGAAATAAATCTTGCCATCACGTACCAACAGATTTCCAGGATGGGGGTCACCATGAAAATAGCCATCTTTGAAGACTTGCTTGATAAATGACAGCATAAGTTTCTTACCCACATCTTCTAAGTCATAGCCAGCCTCAATCAGTTGGCTGTAGTGATTAAGCGGAATCCCATTGATATATTCTTCAACTATGAGATGAGGTGTCGTGAAGGTATCATAGACCTCGGGGACACCTAGACAAGCAACAGCCCTGTTATTGGCCTTAAAGCACTTCATGGCCTCTGCTTCATTCCTGAAATCTAGCTCCTTGATTAAGGTTTCACGCAGATTTTCCAAAACTTCCTGAACATCGACCATGGGGATAAAATGCTTTGGTATATGCCGTGCAAGCTTAATGAGAAGCTGAATATCTTCCTTAACAACCTCATCAATACCAGGTCTCTGGATTTTTACAATCACTTCCTGACCAGACAATAATCTAGCTCTATGAGTCTGAGCGACAGAACCAGAAGCCAAGGGCTCTTCCGAGAAATCAAGGAAACTGTCAGAAAGCTCATTAGATAATTCTCGCTTAATAGCAGTCATGACTTCCTCTCTATTCAAGGGAGGAACTGAGCACTGGAGCTTTGATAATTCTTTGATATAGTTTTCTGGCAAAAGGTCAGAGCGCGTGGATAGGATTTGACCAATTTTAACAAAACTAGGTCCTAATTGCTCAAAGGCTTGGCGTAGCTTGACAGGTGTTGTCTGTTGGTCTTGAGGAAGATGCTTTTCACGATAAGAAAGGAGACCAACTGACGAGAAAACCTTCAACACATGTCTCAATCGTTTACTTGCCATTTTAGACTCCTTACATTTTATTTATTTTGACTGAGCAAAGCGTCAAGTTTTTCTTCAAGACGTTTCACATCATCCTTAGTCGCATACTCAACTGAAGACTTCTTAGCATCAAGTTTCGCTAAAAATTCTTGAGCTTCTTCCTTACTTTGACGTTTGAGCTCTTGTTCCAGTTCCTTACCTTCTTCAACAGTCAAACGCCCCTTTTCAACCAACTCTTTGACAAAGCTATCGGCCTTATCAACTGTCATAGCAGTCAACCCGATTCCAGCTAAGAGAACTTTTTTCAAATCATTCATTATCGTTACCTCCATCTAAGTAGGAAAAGCAAAGAGATAGACTCGCTACTTCTTCGGAAAATATAAGAACGCTTTCACACTTTTATTCTACCACTTTTTCAGAAAATATGTGGAATAACATAAACAAAGTTAATTTGTATTAAAATACTCTATTTTTACTCATGGCAACAGTAATCCAGATATATCAAAGTTGTACTTTAATACTAAAAAAGAATCTCGAATATTTTTGAGATTCTTAGCCATATTCTATTTGTAAAGGGCTTCACCATTACTTTCGATAACAGACTTATACCAAACAAATGATTTTTTCTTATAACGAGCCAAGCTACCACTACCATCATCATTGCGATCAACGTAGATGAAGCCATAACGTTTACTGAGTTCAGCCGTTGAAGCTGATACCAAATCAATTGGCCCCCATGTCGTATAGCCCCAAAGTTCTACACCGTCTTGAAGAGCTTCGCCAACTTGAATCAAGTGTTTTTGAAGGTAATCAATACGATAATCATCTTCAACTGTTGGACCATCAGGACTGTCAACGAGAACATCCTTGGCACCTAGACCATTTTCGACGATAAACAATGGCAACTGATATCGATCATAAAAGTCATTCAAAACTAGTCGAAGACCGATTGGATCAATAGCCCAACCCCATTCAGATTTTTCAAGGTAGGGATTTTCGACACCACCTAAGATGTTGCCTTTTCCAACCTTATAGTCTTGCGGATTGTGTGCTGTTGCCACAGACATATAATATGAGAATGAAATAAAATCAACGGTATTCTTCAAGATTTCTTCATCACCAGGAGTAAATTGTATTTCAATACCATTCTCTTTGAAATAGCGTTTAATATAGTTTGGATATTTCCCACGCGCATGGATATCTGAGAAGAGATAGTTTTGATTTTCAAACTCGTGAACAGCCAACTGATCCAAAGGATTAGCCGTCATTCCATAAGCTGGCATGGCAAGAACCATACAACCAATCTTAAAGTCAGGGTTGATTTCATGACCAATCTTGGTTGCTGAAGCCGAAGCGACTAACTCATGGTGAACTGCTTGGTAAAGATCCTGTTTAGAGAGCTCTTCCATCGGAGTTGCAATCCCACCTGACATGAACGGTGCGTGTAAAACAGAGTTCACTTCATTAAAGGTCAACCAATATTTGACCTTATCTTTATAACGTGTGAAGACTGTACGAACATAATTCTCATAAAAACCAATTAATTTACGATTAGTCCATCCATTGTACTCACGCGCCAAGTTGAGTGGTGTTTCATAGTGGGACAAGGTTACAAGCGGTTCGATGCCATACTTGGCCAATTCATCAAAAACCTTATCGTAGAAGGCTAGACCTGCTTCATTTGGCTCGGCATCATCACCATTTGGAAAGATACGAGTCCATGCAATTGACATGCGGAAGACCTTAAAGCCCATTTCTGCAAAAAGTGCTATGTCTTCTTTATAACGGTGATAGAAATCTATACCTTCTAGTTTTAGATTATCTGGTGTTGGTTGGTCAGTAATCAAAGGATTCAAGGCCCCGGGTTCAAAGGGAACTCCGCCTTTTGGCGTTACATCCTGTACGGACAACCCTTTGCCATCTAGGTTGTAAGCACCCTCAAACTGGTTGGCAGCTGTTGCACCACCCCAGAGAAAATCTTTTGGAAATGTATATGTCATCTTTTATCTCCTTGCATTGTTCAATTTACTCATAGTATAACACTTAGAAAACGATTACACTTATACTATATTATTGAAATCTGATACTATAGCACGAAAAAAACAGACCGAAGTCTGTTTGAATTAGTCATTACTTTCAAGAGCATTTGCTGCTTTGGCTTCTTCGCGTTTAACAACATTATCTTTAACAATCTGATAAAGGGTTGCGGCTACTGGAACGGAAACGAGCATACCCAGAATCCCCCCTAAAGCAGATCCTATGGTAATGGCGAAGATAACCCAAATTCCTGGAAGTCCGGTAGAACCACCAACCACATAAGGATAGATGAGATTCCCTTCAAACTGTTGCAAAATAACCACGTAGGCGACAAATAAAAGTGCCAAGGCCACGGAATGAGTCATAATCAAAATGGTACCAATAGTAACACCAATATAGGCACCCACAACTGGTATCATTGCTGAAAAACCAATCAGGATAGAAATAGTCGCAGCGTAAGGAAAATTAAAGATACGCATCCCAATATAACATAAGGTCCCCAAAATGCAGGCTTCAATCGACTGATAGACAAAGAAATTGCGGAAACGATTATCGAGAATAGCTACCACATAGTGGAAAGTCTTACCATAACGCCCTAAATAGACATCTACTAAGCGATTAACCTGATTACCAAGTTTCTCCTTTCCAGCCAAGACATAGCAAGAAAAGACAATACTGATAAAAAGATTAATCAAAGTTGACGGTAGGCTAGTCAAGGAAGTCAAGAAATTCGTCAAACCATTCATGATTTGTTGAAGCAACTGTGCACTGTAGCTATTGATTAGCTCTCTAACCTGTGTCACACCACCCAGGTCTTGGATGACCTTCTGCAAAGATTTGTTCTTAAGCAACCAATTAATCAAATTATTAATAGCTGAGCGATCTTGACTAATCAAGGTATTGATACTGTCAATCAAATCAGGAAGGACAGTGAATACTACCCAAGTAAAGACCAAGCCGATGGTCGCAAAAGCCAAGAGCAGAGCAATAGGACGCTTGATTTTAGCGATAAAACCAAATGGAATAAACTTGACCAGCAGCTTCTCATAAAAAGACATCAGGATATTTACCACAAAGGCAATCCCTGCTCCAACCAGGAAGGGCTGACTGGCAACGTAAATGGTGTTACAAATTGAAACAACTGTTTCCCAGTAAGTATAGATCAAGAAACAGCTGAAAAAGAGGACAGCCAACCAAATGAACTGATTTTTTGTAAATTTCATAGGCACTCCATAATTTAAAATACCCTTCCATTATACACTAAGAAAGGGTTTCTTACTATCTTTGATCATGAAAGCTACTAAAATTCCACGAACTCTTGATCCGTTAAAGGATCAATCAGTTTGACAAAGTGAAAGTTCGATCCATCGTAATCAAAGACTAAGATGGCGCAATTGCCTGGACAAGACTGAAAGGCACGCTCCGGCTCCACAGCATGAAGAAAAGTCATCAAGGCTCCTGCGTGACTGACAGCCAAAATAGATTGGTTAGGATGTTTATCCACTATCTCTCTTGCACCATTTACCACTCGTTCTACAAACTGATCTTGACTTTCCCCACCAAACTGGGCATAGTGGTCTCCAAAATGCCCCTGAATTTGAATTTTAGGATGAAGATACTCCGGTTGCCCCTCAAAGATACCGAAGTGCATCTCTTTAAGTCCCTTAACACGTTTATAATCAGTACGCCCAGTAGCCAATTCAAGCGTATCAGAAGCTCTTTCAGTAGTCGTGCAATAATACTGACCAAAAGTCAAACCATGTTTTTCAAAATAGGCACGCACCTGACGAGCTTGGTCCTGACCTTTTTCAGTCAAAGGGGAATCACACCAACCTTGAATTCGATTGAGTGTGTTAAAAAGTGTTTGTCCATGTCGCATTAAATAGAATCGTGTCATTCTTCACCTCCATAAATATACTCTTCTTCTACTGGATTATAAACTGAGACCAGTTCAAATTGACCTTGGTCATAAGTAAAGTGTAAAATACAACAATTTTTAAGACCATGGATATCTGGAACAAGATCTAAAACACGTCTACAGAATTGCAAAATAGATGGACCATGACTAACTAGCAAGGACTTAGAACCATCGGCCACACTCTCCATGATGGCCCTAATCGTCAACTCCATACGATCCCGGACTTGGCTCGTACTCTCACCACCAAATTGAACAAAGTAATCACCAAAGCCTTGTCCATCAGGTAAGGTTTTAGGAGTAAGATACTCTGGCTGCCCTTCAAAAGCACCAAAATCCTGTCCCTTAAGCCCTTTTAGTCTTTCATAGTCTGTTCGTCCTGTCACAATTTCTAGAGTATCGCTAGCTCTCTCAGAGGTTGACGTAAAGACATAATCAAAAATTGGCTCTTGCTTGGCTAAATATTGACCAGCCTTTTTAGCCTGTTCAATCCCGACTTCCGTCAAAGGGGCATCGCAGACCCCCTGAAGCCTATGCTGAACATTAAATCGTGTTTGCCCATGCCTCATTAAATAAAATTCTTTCATAATGTTACCTCTAAACCAGAAATCGGATCAATCACCTGAAGAAGCTCCAATTGTCCTTGGTTATAATCATATACACAAATATTACAATTCCCAAAACGCACTCCTTCAGGAAAGGCTAAGTCCATGGTAATGATTAATCCCCATAAAGCCGCCCCATGACTGACAAATAGAAGATTCTCAGCACCATCTTTAGCGTGTTCTTCTGCTTTCTCTAATACAGTCTTTAAAACCCTCTGTCCAACCTTGCGAATATCTTCGCCACCATATGGGACCAAGAGATCTTCAAAGGATCGTGAACCTGGACGATGTTTGGGTAGGAGATGCTCTGGTTGAGCTTCAAAAGACCCAAAATTCATTTCTTTAATTCCCTTGAGCTGGGTTACAGTGTACTCAGGCGCCACAATCTTTGCCGTGTCAGTTGCTCTCTCTTGCGTAGATGAATAGACAGCATCAAAAGAAATACCTTTCTTCGCAAAGTACTGCTTAGCTTGTTCTGCCTGACAGATTCCATTTTCAGTTAGGGGAGAGTCACACCATCCCTGAACACGCTTTTGTGTATTAAATAATGTCTCACCATGTCGCATTAAATATAATTTCATTACTTTACCACCCTTTTTTAATATAAACCTAAATAATCTTCTAAGACAGTCAAGACACCTTGATCCTTATGATGCGGTGCTACTTGGTCTGCCACTTGCAAAAGAGCAGGGCTGGCATTTTCCATCGCATAAGAATGACTAGCCATACGCAGGAGCTCAATATCATTGTCACCATCACCAAAAGCCATAACATTTGCCTCATTCAAGTCCCAATGGTTAAGAAGCTGCTTAAGCCCCCAAGCCTTGTGCATGCCTTTTTGAATGAAGTCAATAGCACCAAAACCGCTTGGAACAGCGACAAGATTACCATCAAAATCACGATTAAAGGCTTGTGAAACCTGATTAGCCTCTTCAGGACTCAGCAACATGGTAATTTTGATGAAATCATCATCTAAATCCTCCAGCCCATTCAAACGGTGAATGGATGCTTCCATAGCGGCTTGCTCTTCTTCTATTATCATCTCTTTACCAAAATGTAGTTTCGTTCCTGATAGCATGTAAGCAGATTTAGCCCCATTAAATATAGTCGTTTTATCTAACAAATCATAATTAAAATAGCTTAGCAAGTTTTCAACATCATTTGATGCCATAAACTCCTGACACAGAAGCTTGCCATAGCTAACCACCTGACCACCATTTTCGGCTACAAAATGCAGGCGGTCAAAATTCTCCGCAAACATAGGTTTAAGGCGACTCATACTATTACCTGATGCAACGACAAAGTGCATATCACGCGCAGCCATGGCATCCAAAATCTGACTAAAACGCTCCTTATCATAGCTCCCTTTATCGTCTAAAAATGTTCCATCCATATCTGATGCAATCACCTTAATGGTCATAAAGCACCTCCTTGACTAACTTATCCCTATTATAACCCTTTTGGAAAACGCTTACCAGTGCCATACTAGGAAAAACTGATACTATTCTTGGATATTTAATGGTCTTAGGATTGTTTTATCAGCTTAGATTGTTTATAATGATAGTATGAAATTGAAGAATATTTTAAGAATACTATTTTCTCTTCTAATGATAGGTGCCATAGTTGGTGGACTGCTCTACCTCACCATCTATTTCAATAATCGAGATATTAAGAAACTTTCCATGCCATCAAATAAGGATGGATTGAACTTTACCATAAAGAATAAAGAACTCTTAGATCAGTCTGTCTTACTTGAAAAAGGCAATATTAAAAATGTAGACATGCAGATTCTCTCCTTCAAGAAAGACGGAAAATATGTCCTACAAAAAGGAAGAACCGAAGATAATAATCCTGAACTTACAGAGCAAAGTATTAAGTACGAAGCCAAGCGACGAGAAGCTCTTGCTCTTATTAACTCTGGTTTTTGGTCTTACGAAGGGCTAGATCGTCCTTTCGCTCAAAAGGAAATCGAATTGGGCAAAACAGGACTTCTATATGGAGATGATCAAAATAATATCACTGCCGGAACCTATCCAAATATCGACACAGCTAAAATGTTTACCCACATGGGAAGCAACGGTTGGGATACAGGTGCCTTTGGTATTCTCATTAAAGATAAAAAAGTAGATAAAACCTGGGAAAAAGGTGATCCTGACCAACCAAATGCTCGTTCCATTTACGTAGAGACCTATGATGGTATTATCCGTATTATCCAAACCTATGGCCACAACTCCCTCAATAAGGGCTTGAATCACGAAGACGTCTATAAGCTTTTAAAAAATATAGGCTACTCGAATATTCGCCTTGCCTTCCTACTAGATGGTGGTGGAACGACTCGTATGTACACGCGATCTGATAATGGTAAGGAAAAGGTTGCTGGTGCCTTTGTCGACAATAGAACTTATATTGAGTACCTCTACCTCACCAAGCGAGATAGCAATGCTACTGATCCAAATATATGGCGTGATCCAGAGCTCGTAAAAGCAGGTAAATCCAAGTCAATCACTTATGACGACTATATTGAAGCAATCTATTCAAATGGAAAAGTTCCAGGAACCCAATACCAGTTTGAAGTCTCCAAATAATGCAAAAAATCCTCACTAAAATGAGGATTTTTTATCTTATTTTAAATTGTTCAATGCAGTAAGTAGGTAGTGACCATCTCGGATTTTCTGACCAACACTCTTGGCATTGTCCACCAAGTCTTGGTAATCAGCATCTGAAAGGTTGTCTATTGTCTCCTTCAAGTCATGAAGAGACTCTACTGCAATCCCACAGCCCTTCTCAAACACAAAGTGAGACAAGGCTGACTGTTTCCACACCACCAGCGGGAAGCCCGATGCTAGATAAAGCGACGCCTTGTGAGAGTTGTTGTAGCGAAGGTACTCGCCAAAAACACCACTACAGGTTTCCACACTATCCCCATCCCAGACAAGTCCAAAACCACCCTCAAGGGCTGCAGGAAGCTCATCCGGTAGGAAGGAGCCAAAGTAAGTTTCATTCTCTAAAGCTCTACTCTCATCAAAACCAACACCATAGAGATTATAGGCAGGTTGTGCAGGAAGAGCATAGAGATAACCAGCTTTTTCCTGGGCCAAATTACCCGCCACAATCATCGGCTGGTCTTTTGTTTGGCCACTCTTCTCTTGGAAATTTGGAATCAAATAGTCGAAAATGCCAAGGCTGACAATCTTATCTGCCGCAATTCCTTTATCCACCAAGACAGATTTCATAACCGGGTTGTGGGCGATGATCCCATCAGCTGCACCAAGAAGACCTGATTCTTGAATTTGGATACGAATCTTGTGCTTCAAAGGGAAATTCTCAACTTTGACATAACGAAGTGCTTCTAAATCGTGGATAATAAAATGAACTTTTACGCCTTTTTTCTGCGCTTTTTTTACGTGATACGTTGTGAAAAAGCTATGATGAAGCATTGGAAATTGAATCAGTAATTCATCTCCCTGTTGCAATTGATCTAAAGCCTGACCAAAAGCCTTCGACTTATGAAGTTGTGCTTTAAGTGTGCTCATCTCGTACCAATTATCAACTGAAAGAACCAAGGCTTGATAGCCCTCTCTCGTTACAATTTCTTCAACATCATTACGTGCCTTATTACCCGCATTTTTAACGTTGTTATCGTGTAAAAATTCTTCTTTTAAATAGTATTTCATCTCTTATTTCTCATTTTTCAAAAGCTGATTTTTCAGGATAGCGTTCTTTCAAGATTTCCTTAAAACGAATGATATTCTCCTCTTTAAAGTCAATATCATCATTCACACAAAGCAGTTTTTTATGTTTATCTTTAAAGATACTCTCTAACCTATCAACTTGATTTAGATCTATCGACTCTCCAAAATTCTTTGACATAGGATAAAACTGATTACTTTCAATTTGCCAATGCTGACAGATGTATTGATTGACGTCTACTCCATAATCTCTAATTTTATTTCGTGACGTTTTATCTAATGTTGCTCCCTCAATTTCCCACAAATGTGCTAAGGTACTCTTTTTCATCGGAACAGGTAAATGCTGGTTTACATATCCCGTAGGTCCCCATGGCAAGAGTAACAGGTTTTTCAAAATCAAGGACCCATAACGGTAATTAAAGAATTTCCAAGGTGAAGATTTCAAAGCCTTCTTATTAGGAAAATGACGATAGATCAATTCAACATTATTGTGATAAGTATTCGTAAATGGTGACCAAGGAACCAAAGCATCATATACAGCTAAAAGTTTAGGTTGACCATTTTTATAAAAATCAGAAGGCCGACTGTCTCCAATCAAGTACATATCATCATTGAAATAGAGATAGTTTTCCGACAAGCCTTCGATACGATGGAGATTAAGCTCAATTGCTGCTGAATTGTAAGTAGGTAAATACTCTTTAGGAATAAATTCCTTATGAGTTACCAATTTAAGTTTTGGATGCTCCAAGTTCAACCATTCAGGTTTTTGTCCATTGGTGACTAAGTAAACATGATTTACCCAAGGAGCATGCTTTTCAATCATTCGAAACCAGTAATTAAAAATTCCATAATCACGATAACGTTGCTCTCCATCAATTTCTTGGTCCAAATCTGCAACTTGACCAATCACAGCTTGCTTCTCACGGATAAACTCTGGGTCACTACCATCCACCCAGAGAACAACGATATCAATCTTTTCTTGTGTCATTTAGTAAATTCTTTCTCAACGACTTCCAAGGCACGCTCAATGACCACGTGCATGTCGTAGTATTTATAATCTGCAAGACGACCACAGAAGATAACCTTGTCATTTTTCTCAGCTTCTTCTTGGTACTTAGCAAACATGGCATTGTTCTTTTCATCATTGATTGGGTAGTATGGTTCATCTCCACGTTTCCAATCAGCTGGGTATTCACGTGTAATAACTGTCTTAGGTTGTGTACCATACTCAAAGTGCTTATGCTCAATGATACGAGTATAAGGAATCTCACGCTCTGTGTAGTTGACCACGGCATTTCCTTGATGATTTTCTTCATCCAAGACTTCGTGTTCAAAACGAAGACTGCGATACTCCAACTCACCATGTTTATAATCAAAGTACTGGTCAATCATTCCTGTAAAGACAACTTTTTCAGCTGAAGCTTCAAGCTCTTCACGATTGGCAAAGAAGTCAACTCCAAGCTCTACTTCTACATCACCAAGCATGTTTTCAATGATGACGTTGTAACCACCAATTGGAATCCCTTGATAACGGTCATTAAAGTAGTTGTTATCAAAAGTCAGACGAACAGGGAGACGTTTGATGATAAATGGTGGAAGGTCTGTGGCAGAACGTCCCCATTGTTTTTCAGTGTATCCCTTGATCAACTTTTCGTAGATATCTGGACCAATCAACTTGATAGCTTGTTCTTCCAAGTTTTTAGGCTCAACATCTTTCATATCAGCCGTTTGCTCAGCTATCTTGTCCTTAACTTCTTGCGGAGTCTTAGTGCCCCACATAGCATAAAATGTATTCATGTTAAATGGAAGGTTGTAAAGACTGCCCTTGTAGTTAGCAATTGGTGAGTTGATATAGTTATTAAACTCAGCAAATTGGTTGACATAATCCCAAACTTTTTTATTTGAGGTATGGAAAATATGAGCACCATACTTGTGAACGTTGATACCTTCAACATCTTCACAGTAAATATTGCCACCGATGTGATCACGCTTGTCAATCACTTTTACTTTTTTGCCACGTTTTGTAGCTTCATGTGCGAAGATTGCTCCAGACAAACCAGCACCAACGATAAGATAATCGTACATTATAAACTCCTTTTTATAATTTAACTATTCGATTGATATAAGGGATTTTCATTAATATCATACTTATTAGAAAACTAATCACTAATGTGAAAACAGGGAAAAATAAGTGTGCACCTACTATGTTAAACCCTATCAACTTTTGCCATATTTGCATAACATAGGTATGTATAATAAATACCCCCATCGTTTGGACTGATAACAAGTAGATCATTCTATGTTTAGAAGCATCAATGGTTAGCGTCAATAAGGTAAGAAATAGTCCTAAACTAATTACTTTTACCAAAAGATTGTCATAAAAATATTCAGCAAAAAGATTATGATAAGTAGTTTTTGCTATGAAAAATAATACTATCGGTGAAATCAATAACAAAAGTATGCTAACTATTTTCATCCATCCCTTAAAGATTGATTTTAAATTATCTATATTGAATTGTGCTACAAAACCACCTAAAATGTAGTAAAAGAACCAAGTCCATAATCTAAACGTCTGTATAACATAAATTTGCACTGGCATTTGAAGCAAAAAATTTATCAATTCAAAAATCAAACCAATAATTGTTAATACAGATAGAAAGTATAAATAACTTCTTTTTGAATGTAAATACTTCTTCAATATCGGCAAGCATAAATAAATAAGTATTAGTGAGCCGAAAAACCAAAATTGGAAGAAATAACCCTTTTGTATCAAAGAAGCCAAAATTTTTTTAATTGGATTAATTGTGAAGTCTCTTTTAAGAAACCAAATGATAACGGTCCATGAAGACACTGTTATTAGAACCCATTTTATTTTATGTAGTATATAGGGATATGTTATCTTGCTCTTACCCAATAATAAATAACCATTTACCATAAAAAACAAGGGAATTGAATAAGTACCTAGATAATATAAATAAGATGAGTAATTCCATCGCCCTGTTTCCTTAAACCCTGGCATCGTAGTATGAAGCAAAACAACTCCTATACAAGCAATTACTTTTATCAAGTCTAAGTTTATATTCCGTGTTTTCTTCATTCCTAATTTTTTCCTATTATTTCTTTTAATTCTTTAACATCTACCACTTTCAAAACTAGAATAGCAAGAAGGTAAATGAGGCCACCAAGCACTGCATACACAAGAACATTTAAAGTAGGTGGAAAATGCAAGAATGGTTTTGCACTTAGCAACAAGCCATACATCATAGCAGATGCGCATAAAATTTTTGCCATAGACTCAAGAATCGGTACTTCCTTGAGGTAAGGAAGGCTGAAGTACAATTGAATGAACCATACCAAAGCCTCTGTTAGAACTGATACAATTGAGGCCCCAACAAAGCCAAATGGAGGAATTAACAAGAGATTAAGTCCAACACTGACAACAGCCGGAATAGTCGTAGAGAGCATAAACTCACGATGTTTATTGTGTGGAATCAAAATCTGGATTCCCATAATATTTGTCCAACCAATAAAGAACATCCTAAAGACCATGATGGCAATGGCAATATTAACTACTTGGAAGTCCTTTCCTAGGAAAAAACTAACAAAGTCTTTATTGACAACCAAGAGACCAGAAATAATTGGGAAAATGACGAGATTATAAATCAAGAAAGAGAATTCATGCATCTTGTTAACAGCCTTATAGTCTCCACTAGACAAAAGACCAGATACCCTTGGAAGCATTACACTTCCCAATGAAGTCACCAACGTCAACAAAATATTAATTATTTTCAAAGCCTGATCATAAATCCCTACATCATTTGTCGATGACAAGGCACCCAACATTGTACGATCCAAAGTCACGTATAGTGAAATGGCAACCTGAGGGAGAAACAGCAAAATAACAGGTTTAAGATGTTTCTTAGCATAGGATAAATCAAATTGTGGTTCTCCAATGTAAGGTCTCGCTGGTAACCACATACTTAATTGCCCAAGCAATTCAAAGAAGGTCAATAGGAAAACATAGAGATACAAATCACCAGGTGTTTTCACAAATAGGAAGATAGAAATAACTCCTAAAACCTTTACCGTTGTATTCCTTGCGGTAATACGACGAAAATCCTCCAAACCTTGGAATAACCAAGAAATATCCATTCCTTTCGATATCAAGCTTAATCCTAAGATATAAGCCACCATATTTTGCATACCAGGAAAGAACAAACATAATGATGTATACAAGACAAGAGACAAAATAGTCGCAATCAATTGGAGGGTATAAATACCCCAGAAATTTTTACGAATATCCTTTCGATGTCCAGAAATCTCTTTAGTACCATAGTTAGCAACACCTAAAGTTGCCAAAAGAATAAAGTAGGTCACAATCGAATTAAAGTAACCATAAGTACCTAAATCCTTTGAACTAAAAATCCTAGTAACATAAGGTGTCGTAATGATTGGTAAAACAATGACCAGTAATTGATAGGAAAGATTGTAGGCGTAATTTTTTAAAACTTTCATATGTATATGACTCTGTTTAGACTTTCTAAATGATATACCTCTGTTTCAATTACAAAAAATCTTTATCAGTCTTCATCACAAAGAGTCGACTAATCAATAAGATAAGAGGTGAGTAACGAAGAACAAGCATTTGCGGATCAAACATGCCATGAATAATCATAACACCTAAGCAAGCAAGGACAATATCTTTTCGATTAGTCACAAAATAATTCATGACACGTGTTAAAGCAAATAACATAAATGCACTAACAGCCAATCCATCAATTACGAGTAACTGCACAAACGAGCTATCAATAAAGTTATAGTTGCTTGAAAAATTACCGAAGATGTCCATGGTTGTAAATGAAATTGGTCGACCTAATAAGGAAACTCCGAAGTTTCGGAATCCTTGAACACTAAGTCTTAGACGATTATGTGTAAATTGGTCAACAAGATGGAATAAATCACCAGTTGAATAGAAACAGAAATAGAGGATTATAGCCAATGCTATAATAAAACCATATTTGGCAAGATTTGCTGTTATAACATTTCTATCTATGAAATCAAATTTAAAGACCTTAAGACTAATTAAAGCATAAGTCAAAATCAAGAGACTTAGATAAAGTGGACTTGAGGTTGAGGTCTGTTGGTACATATAAAACGTAGCAAATAGTAGAGCTAACAACTCTATATAAGTAACCTTCTTCCCTCTAAACATAAGATAGCTACATAGGGCAAAAAACATACGTTGAGAAGCAAAGGAAACATAGTTAAATCCTAAACTATAACGATAACCACTATCAGCACTCATCAACATATTAGAAATAATGCCCATCTTACTAGCTAGAATAGTTACAAACAGCACTAAAAAGGTGGCGAAGGAGAAAGTCCCTAATAACTTCTTGAACTCTATATCCCTAGCTGAAAAAACCAACAGCAAAACATTAATATCAGGAAGACCATCTCGATTTTTTGACACAATTAACATGGTCAAGGTAAATAATAGGAAAATTATTAATTCCTTCAAGTGGTATCTGAAATAATTTATGGTATCAGGAAGATTAATGAGTTCCTTTATCGTAATCATAACTATTGTAAAATATAGCAAGATACGATAGAGTGACAAAAAACCATCCACCCTTACAAAATAAGTTGTAGTTACCAGAGATGCAAATAATACCCAAATAAAAAGAGTAAATAAATAGATTTTCTCTGAGATAAAGCGACTGCTATTCACAAGTACTTTCCATACCTTTCAATTATTCTTATAAATGTTGTAATAACATCTGTATTTTTTTAAGATAAATCAGAACAACATACATTCGACATTTCAACAACAGTTTTATGAGTGGATTCAATGCAGAAGAATCATTCTTTATAAAATCCTCTATCTCTTGTCTTTCACATGTATCTTTAACGAGCTTAACTTTTCTATTTACAGATAAGTTCTGTTTCGTTATATTGTAGATGTTACTCATCAGTATTCTTGCTTTTACAGTATTAACAAGCTCTGAACTATCCAAATTCCAGTCAGAAAGTAGATCATCAACCATCTTCAATTCTTGAAGTTGATACTGAAGACGTTTGGGGTTATAACCCGACATGGCGGAACCTTTTCTACCAATGACATAAACGTAGTAGGAATCTTGAGAAAGATAAATCTTGTTGACTTTACGATAAATATCAAGATTAAAACGAACATCTTCACCTAACTCATACTGCTCAAAAGAAAGGTTATTTTCAAGAAGAAATTCTCTGCGATATATCTTATTCCAAACTGTGTAAAGCATATCCGATAGGAATAGTTCTTTAAATATCTTGATAAAACCATCCTTTTCGTAATTCCCTTTAAATGGAAGTGACTTTTCAGTACGCTGCTTCTCAGTTAAATCTTCCTCAAAAGAATTGTAATAACTAAAAACAGCCAAATCCAAATCTAACACTAGCTTATCAGCAAAATCAGCAAAGAGATTACCAACAAGATAATCATCACTATCAACGAAGTAGATAAACTCTCCCCTGGCTTTGGACAAGCCAAAATTACGTGCCGAACCAACACCGTGGTTCTCAATATGATAGACTGAGATATTTGAGTAATCGTTAGCATAAGTATCGCAAACACTGCCACTACTATCCGTAGACCCATTGTCTACCACTATAATTTCCAAGTCATCATAGTTCTGAGAAATAATACTTTTTAAACAACGGTGAATATATTTCTCAACATTATAAACTGGAATAATAACAGAGTATTTCAATTTAGACTCCTAAAATAATATCAGAAAACGTTTTGAATACTGAAGGCTAGTTTTAAAACTTTAAGTCTAAACAGTACATATTTTAACTTATTTGGTTGGTCTTTCATTTGAGAAAGAGAAACTCTATTTTTAAGCAATTCTTGTTTCACTTCATCAGTAATATCAATATATTCTTTATCTAATTTAGATTTATACAAACTTGCTAGTATATGAACCAATCCGTTTACATAATAAAGTTGAGACATTTGTAATTCATCTTTATTTAATTGTGAACGAACAAAGTCAGAATAGAAAAGTTCTTTGTAGAATCCAAACATATCGCTAAATTTCTTCTCATTCCATGACTGAGTAATAGAATCAGGATTATCGATTAGATAGTGATAATACTTTTGATTTGTCGCATAGACCTTCTTAGCAACAAGAAAGAGTTTGTAATTGGTACCAAGGTCCTCATAATACTTGCCAACTGGAAAATGGATGTCATTATCAGTAAATAAAGACTTTCTATAAATTTTGTCATTAGCGAAACCAGTAATATAACTATGCTTAAGCATCTGCACAAAAGCATCTTTACCCTCAAAAACTTGAGTCACTAATGAATCCGAAACTATAGCATCTTCTTCACCTTTCACGAACTCGCGATTAAAAGAGATAATATCAAACTTCTGGGATTCCACCACTTCTGCTAACGCTATAAAGGTATCTGGTTCAATCCAATCATCTGAATCAGGGAAATAAACATATTCTCCCTTAGCATTTGAAATACCAGTGTTACGGGCTGCAGATAGTCCACCATTCTCCTTATGAATAACTGAGATAAAGTCATACGCTTCAGCATAGTCATCACAAATTTGAGGAGAATTATCAGTACTTCCATCATCTACAAGTAAGATGTCATAGTTCTTCCACTCTTGAATAAGGATACTCTCAATACAACGTTTTAAATATTTTTCGACATTATAAACTGGAATGACAACAGTTAAAAGTGGTTTCATGGATTCTTCACCTAATTTTTTATTTTATGTTAAATCTTCACCACCCTTATTCAACTAGGTAACAGCATTAAAATAGCGGTGGTAAGTTTTCAAATCAATCCCAACATGTCCTTGCTTCTCAGCTGATTTAAAATGGACCAATGAAGGTAGATCACTGTGATTCTTCGAAGAGAAAATCACCTTACTCTTATATGTAAGTTCTTCAAACTCTTTCATCAGCTCGTAAGTACAAGCATCATTATCATTGAACTTGAAATACAAATTATTCCAATGAATTCTTTCTAAACGACGGTTCCATTTTTGAGTTGCTTCTTCCTCATCTGCATAATGCAGGAAGTGAAGTTCAATATCATCAAGAAGTGCTAGAGGATAGGCATTATCAAAGTCTTTGATGTATTTCGATTCCTTAACAAATGTCAAAGGGATATTACCACTCAAATAGTATTTTAAATTCTTGAGCATCTTTATGTAATCAGGAGAGAAGACAAACATCCCTACAAATGGAGTTTGATAAGGCAAGCCCAATTCCTAATAGACTTTTCCAGCCCAACAATTATCACAAATGATAGTAAAATTTTTATTCTTAAGTCTTCGTCTAGGAATAAAATAAATAATTGGATAAACGATTGGTTTTACTTTATTTTTTAGTGTTTCGCTGTTCATAAAAGTACTTCTTAGTACTTCTTATATAGTTCTGAGAAATTACGAATATAACTTTGTAGTGAAAAGAGTTCTTTTTGGCGTTTGACAGAGGCCTTGCCAAATTGCTCTCTCTTCTCAGTGTTATCAGCTAATTCTTGGATGGCCTTAGACAATTCTGCAGGCTGATTTGGTGTGGCAAGAAGGCCGTTTTCGCCTTCTTTAACCATTTCACAGACACCACCATGACGGTAGCCGACTACAGGTTTGCCACAAGCCATTGATTCGAAAACTACAGTTGGTAGAGGATCTGGATTGGTACTTGGCAAGACAAAGATATCAAACATATTATAGAGCTCTGTCGTCTTGCTATAATAATCGATACGTTTGATTTGTCCAGCTAATGGTGAGTCTGATATAGCCTTTTCCAACTCATCAACTCGCCATTCTTCACCTTCAAAAGCACTACCTGCCAGAAAGGCTACTGCTTTTGGATTAGCTTTTAAGATTGGAGTCACGGCTTCTAAGAAGTCGCCTTGACCTTTCCATGCATTCACTCGACCAACCATTCCGATAACCAAAGCATCCTGTGAGATACCAAACTGATCACGGACTGTACTAGCATCCATTTCATGATAGACGGCATTATCAACACCATTATAGATGACTTGAACTTGGTCATTTTTTACAAAGCGAGACTGCTTGACGTGGTTGGCCACAGCATTTGAAACTGTCACAATCGTATCAGCATAACGTCCCATCAAAAAGTTGATGAAATCAGAGATTGCTTTTGGTTTGACGATAATCTCGTGAACATGCCAAATCAAAGGAAGTTTCAACTTACGTTTGAGATAAATTCCCTCAAGTACCGCAGTCGTATTATTGTGAATAAGAGTAATGCCATTTTCCTTAGCATATTTAGCAATTTGCTTTGAATAACGATTATAAGAGCCAAAATACTCAAGAATTCCCTTAGGATTAAAATACTTCCGGCGCAAGATTGGATAATCGATAACTTTCACCTTAGCACCAACCTTTTCCAATGCACCCACTAAGACGCCATCGTTGGGCAAGATGACATGAGCCTCAAAGGCTTCTTTATCCAATCCTTTAATAAGCTCCAACAAAACCTTATCAGCACCATACATTTCGGCACCAGCGTGAAGATATAAAATTTTCTGCATTTCTATCCTTTAAATACTTTCTCGTAGTCTATAACAATTTTTTCCCAAGTAAAGGCTTCTTCGATACGTTTACTTGATTTTTGATTGAGGTCTGCGATAGCTTGTTCATCCAATTGTTCAGCTTGATTAATGACACTTGCCAATTGGTCTTTTTTCCAATAGAGAGCACCATCTTCACCGACTTCACGGTTAAAGCCAACATCCAACAAGAGATTGAGTTTAGTTGACTCAAGTGCCTCAAGAAGTGATGGATTGGTTCCACCTACCTCATGACCATGGAAATAAGCAAAGGCATTCTCACGAATGTACTTGAGCAATTCTTGGTCATAAACAGTTCCGACAAACTTCACACGAGGATCCTTGTCAAAACCAGTTTCCTGACGCAACTTGTCGTAAAATTTGTTTTCTTCAACATTGGTAATGAGAACAAAGTCCTTGTCAGAGTTAGATGCCATAAAACCACGAATCATAGCCTCATAGTTATTTTCAGGCACAAAACGTCCTACAACAAGATAATAATTGTTTTCAATAACCCCCTTTTCGAAGTACCATGTGCGTACCTTATCATCAACCTTAGTCAATCGAGATTTAGTTGTATCAGTTCCATAGGCAATATAGGTTGTTTGAGGACGATACTTCGCATAATCCTTTTGAATATAAGATTCAATGTTTTTACTATCACAAATCAAGAGATCAGCATGTTTAACCATGAGTTGCTCTGAAATTTTCCAATACTTACGAACCGGAAGACTCCACTTTGCACGAAGCCATTCATGACCATCCGGGTTAACCATAAGGGTACCACCGATAGCCTTGATTTTCTTTTTAATACCTGAGATAAATGGACCAATTCGGCAGGCCAAAACATAAAAAATAGGTGCTTGGTCATTATTTTCCTTAGCAATCTCAATGGCCTTATTAAGAGCTGCGATGTCATAAGCGATGGCACGTGCAGGCCCGATATTTGGGACGTCAATATTGTAGCATTTAGCACCGTTATGTTCGAAAGTATCTGCTGTAATTCCTGATTTAGCAGAATTTTCACGCATACAAGCTACATAATATTGGATATCTTTGTCTTGTTGGAACTCTGTCAACTTCTCAACAAAGGTCTCAAATCCACCATATTTTGCTGGAATTCCCTTAGAACCAACGATATAAACTGTTTTTGTCATTTAATCACCATTAAAAGAAATGGAGAAAGCCATCACTTTGCTCCATCCTTCATTACTACTACTTTAATTGTTTTCAATAATATTTTGATATCGCGCCAGATTGTCCATCCGTCCATATAAGCAACGTCTAGTTTTACAACTTCATCAAAATCAGTAATTTCACTTCGACCGCTTACTTGCCAAAGACCAGTAATACCTGGTTTAAAGCTGAGGCGACGTTTTTGTTCCGGTGTATAAGATTCGTACTCATCCAATGTTGGTGGACGTGTTCCTACCAAGCTCATATCACCTTTTAGAACATTCCAAAATTGTGGAAGTTCATCAAGACTCGTTTTACGAATGAAATGTCCAATTTTGGTAATACGTGGATCATTGTCCATCTTAAACATACCACCAGACATTTGATTCTGTGCCATCAAATTCTTCTTGATTTCTTCTGCATCAACACGCATAGAACGGAATTTATAAAACTTGAAGATACGTCCATTTTCTCCCACACGATCTTGAGCAAAAATAGCTGGTCCTCCATCTTTACGAATAAGAGGATAAAGGAAGATTCCAACAATACCGCAGAGCACCAAACCAACTATAGCTCCACAGATATCGAGGAAGCGTTTCGCCAAGATATCTCCATAGCTATAAAAATGCGTAGAAAACGTAACAACTTTGAAAGGACCTAATTGTTGGATACGTTTTTCACCCTGACTCATAAATTCAAGGGCATTCAAATTAATGGATACTGGGATTCCCATAAGTTCAAATGGTGACGCATAATCCCAAATCTTGTACTGCTCACTTGGCAGATTAATCAAAACTTGGTCTACTACTGAGTGTGTCGCATATTCAATCAAATTTTCAGGTTTAACACTCTTGATAAATGGATCAGTGAAATAAGGATTATCCAAGACACAAACTGCTGTAATCCTACCATCCATATTGTCTTTCATACGAGACAAAACATTTTCAAGACGTGCCTGATCAGAAATCAAGAGAATATTCTTGTTACTTTTACGACGTGTATAAATAGATGAGCGAAAATACTTAAGAACTGTATTTGTAAAGTATAAGAGAACACCTGAAATTAGGGTGACGTAAAGAAGTCCGCGGCGTGAGATTGAAAAACTTCCATCTGCAAAAAATGAGAGGAATGTTGCAATTAGAGCAAATATGAAACAATATTTGACAGTTGCAATGAGTTCATCCAAGTAGCCTCTATACTTAAGATTTTCATAATAACTACTGATATAGTAAGACACTACATGTACGACACCTAAAAGGACAATGCTTCCTTGGGTAATCTCTGTATATGGTATTTTACTAGCTACCATGGCTGCGAAAACAACAACAACCAACTGTATAATACCAATTTCAATGCGACGAATTTCTTGTTTTTCTTTCACTCTAAACCCCTTTTTAATCTGTTAAGGTATAAGGAGCCGCATCATCCCCATTAATGCTATCCTTTTCTACGACGATGTGCTCTTGAATGACCTTCTTTTTGGTCTGATTTTTTCCCGTACTCACCATATGATCCGTAAGAACCATATGATCCATATTTATCAACTGTCATGTCAACTTTATTAAGGACGACACCTAAGAACTGAGAACCACTTTGTTCCAATTGTTCGACCGCCTTAGTTACGAAACGACGTTTAATTTTTCCTGCTGCTGTAACCAAAAGACTAGCATCAGCCTGATGGGCAATAATAACTGCATCAATAACCAAACCAATTGGTGGTGTATCGATGATGACATAATCATAACGACTACGAGCAACTTCCATCAAATGTCTAAAATTGTCATTTTGCAAAAGACTTGTTGGATTAGGTGGTACAGGACCAGATGCAATGACATCTAAACCAGAAATATCAGTTTGGCAAATCGTTTCATTTAAATCAGCATTTCCAGAAAGGAAATTTGAAAGGCCTTTATAAGGCTCATTTGATTTAAATGTACCTGACAAAACAGAGTTACGAGTATCCGCATCAATGAGAAGTGTTCGGAGCCCAACACTAGCAAATGAAATCGCCAAGTTAACAGATGTCGTTGATTTTCCTTCACCAGCTTCAACAGAGCTAACCGCAATCACTTTCATCTGAGCACCAGAAAATTGAATATTTGTGCGAATGGCATTGTAATACTCTTCTGTTTGTTTGGCAAAGTTTACTTTAGATTTTACTAACTTTAATAGAGGCATTTCTTCTCCTTAAATTTTATCTGTATCAGGGACAATTCCAAGAAGTGTCATTCCAAGGGCATCTTCCACATCTTCTGGACGGCGAATACGATCATCTAGGATTTCACGTACCAATACACCAACCACTGCAAGGAATCCTCCAAGCACTGCTCCAAGAAGCACATTACGTTTGATATTTGGTGAAGATGGTGACTCTGGCAATTTAGCTTCTTCAAGTGTTGTGACATCTTCAACTTTTGTCACGTTCTTGATTTTTTCTGAAGCAACTTCACGAACCTTATTGGCAAGTGTTTGCGCATCTTGACCAGTTTTAGCATTAACAGAAATTGAAATAAGACGAGTATCAGTAGGAATATTAACTGAAATCATTTTAGCAAGTTCTGCTTCTGTCATATTCAATTTTTCATCTTTGATAACTTCTGACAAGACATCGTTTGATGTAATAATTTCTTTGTAGTCTTTTGTCAAAAATGTACCGGCCTGCAAGTCTTGGGCAGAAAGGTTTTTGCCATCATTAGCTTGATTAACCACATAAATACGTGTAGACGATGTATATGTTGGCTGAATGAGGAAGTAAGTTCCTAAGAAGGCAAAGACAGCAACATAAAAGGCTGTAAATAAAATAAATACTTTTTTAGTCCAAAGTTTTTGCAATAGTGCAAGTACATCGATTTCAACACGCTTCGTGTTTTCCTGAGTCATAGTTTCTCCTATATATATTGATTTTCAAGTAGTGTTTGTGGATTTTCGATAAAAAGATTACGAGCACGTCTCGTTCCGTAAGTCTTTTCGATAATAGCGTAAGCATCTTTCATAAATGGTGGTCTTGGACCAAGATTATGCATGTCACTAGCAACCATATGAACCAAATTTTTCTCCAAGAAATAACGAACACGTTTTTTTCTTACTTTATCTTTATCTCCAAAGAGCTTTGGTTTTAGAACATGAGAGCTATTAACTTGAGTATAGCACCCCATGTTGATGATTTCTCGAACACGGTCAGCATTTTCTTCGAGGGCATCATAGCGCTCAATATGAGCAACAATAGGCGTTACCCCCGCTCGCAAAACATTACTAAGCCCACTATGAATTTCTTTCCAAGATGTGCGAGCACTAAACTCAATCAAAGCAAAATGAGTGTTGTGCATACGCGGAATAAGATTCTTTTCAAGTTTCTCCACAATGTCTGAGGTGTAATAAAGTTCACCACCATAATAAATAGTTAAGTCTGGATAAAGTACTTCTGCTTCTGCTTTTACCTTAGAAAAGTTGGCAAAAATTTTATCCTCTGGAGTTTCAAACATTCCCTTACGACGGTGAGATGTTGAAACAATCTTACGTACCCCTTGGGCGTAGCTTTCACCAATGAGGTCTAAACTTTCTTCTAAAGTTTTAGGACCATCATCAACATCAAAAACAATATGTGAGTGAACGTCAATCACTTATTTTTCCTCCATCAGATTTTTGATAGCTTGAGAGGCACTTGACACACTCGAATCATCTAGTTTCATCATGTAAAGACTAGAATTTGGCATAGCATAAGAGGTCAATTGACCAGTAGAACCAGTACCAGTAACTGCTTGAGACGTTACTGTAAATTTAGAGCCTGAATCAAGTTGTGTATTAGCCAAAGCATTAATGGTATCCAAAGACATATTTGTCTGAACAGAGTCTTGGAGATTATTAACGATTGAAGTAAAGTTTGATACAGATTTTAGAGAAGCCAACTTGTTTACAATCGCAGAAATAACCTTCTCCTGGTTTTTACCACGGTCATTATCTCCGCCATCTAAACTATAGCGTTCACGAACAAATCCAAGTGCTTGCTCTGAATTCATTTGGATATCTCCAACTGGGAAATCAAACTTCCCATGAAGACTTGTGAAAGCTTGATCATTATGGACTGTCACACCACCAAGTTGGTCAATCAACTTAAGGAAAGATGTGAAGTTAATTCGGGCATAGTAATCAATCTTAATACCATAAAGATTTTCCAGAGTTTGTTCAGATGTTTCAACGCCATAAATACCTGCGTGGGTTAATTTATCATACTGGTCTGCCCCACCACCAGGAATCTTAACGTATGCATCACGTGGAGTAGTCGTCAAGAGAATCTTATGTGTATTCATGTTTACTGTCATAATGATATTGACATCTGAACGTGACACTGTTGAAATCGAACCGTAGGTATCAATACCACTAATATAAATATTGAAGACTTTTGAATCTACTTGTTTTGCAGAGTTGCTATTCTTCTTTTTAATTTTATAAGTATAAATTGTTTTTAGATTTGAAGCATAATTACTATCGACAGACTCTAATAGGCTAGCATAAGAGCCACTCAAGACCATAGCTTTAGATTTGCCAGACTTAAGATTATCATAAGCTTCTTGATATGAGGCAACATCATCAACTTTAACATCAACTTTTTTATCTTTTTTGAGAGCTGACATCAAGGTCTCGATATTGTTCTTATCAACCTTAGTAGGTGCCTGTACGCTAGTAAGCTGGCTCACATCTTTGATGTCACTTTCCTTAGGAACCACGATGCTCATTTCTACTTCAGAAAATGCTGCCGTCTGATTCATACGGTTAGTGATGTCAATCATTTGTTTAAAACCAAAAATACCAACCAGAGAAACTAGCGAGAAGATAACCAATACAACCGTTGTCACTAGTGGTGATTTCTTAGTCTTCTGAAGGAAGATGCTAATAGCAAGAACTACCAACAAACCAATGGTGATAATGATGTTCAAAAACCTAAAGGATAGGAAATTATAATTGAACATGGTGAATAATAAGATCAATGCTAAAATAGCATACAGAATGGTCAACCCAACGTTGACCATCCCCCACGATCTATTACTCGTACGTTTTTGCTTACGATTCGTACGCGAACTCATATAAATTGCTCCTAAAAATTAAAATTAGACATTTCCCATTATCATTATAACATTACTATAACTTCATTTCAATTGTCATTCTTTTTAAAAAAGAAGAAACCGTTTTTCATTATGATATCAAGCATTTAATTTCTATCATTTTTTATTGTTTTGTAAGTTGTTTTTCACATTTTTAGCGGTTATTTTTTAAATTGTCGGATATTTACTTATTCCTTAAAAACATCTTTCTTCCAAATATTTTTATTTTTTTCTAGTAGTTTGAAAAATTTTAACCTATTGTCACTTCGAACAGATATTAGCTACAACACAAAAGGACGACCAAATGGCGTCCTTTTACAAACTAGTCTGCAATTAGTGTTTCAAGACCAACTTTCATCATGTCAGTGAAAGTATTTTGACGTTCCTCAGCTGTTGTGTCCTCATCTGGATTAACCAAACTATCAGAAATAGTCATGATGGCAAGAGCATCTACTTGGTGTTGAGCTGCAAGGTAGTAAAGTGCTGCTGCTTCCATTTCTACAGCTTTCACACCCCATTTACCAAGCTCGATGTTCTTTTCACCATAGTTCGAATAGAAGACGTCAGAAGACAAGACATTACCAACATGTGTAGTCATACCAAGCTCTTTAGCAATGTGGTAAGCCTTATCTAAGAGATTGAAACTTGCAATTTGTGGGAAATCGTATTGTGGCCAATCGTTACGAATAATGTTAGAGTTTGTCGCTGCCGCTTGCGCTAGAACTAACTCACGAACGTGAACATCCTCATTCAATGAACCAGCAGTTCCCACACGGATCAATTTTTTAACCCCGTAGTCAACAATAAGCTCACGAGCATAGATAGAGATAGATGGCATCCCCATTCCAGTTCCCATTACTGAGACACGTTCACCTTTGTATGTTCCTGTGTAACCAAACATATTACGAACTTCATTGAAACATACAGCGTCTTCGAGGAAATTCTCGGCAATGAATTTCGCACGTAAAGGATCTCCAGGTAGGAGAATTTTATCAGCAATTTCACCTTGCTTAGCAGCAATATGGATAGACATAATATAAGATACCAAGGGCGTTAAAGAGGCAAAGTAAAAATAGGAAATCCGACAAAGATGCTTGGCATCTAGGAGGATTTATCTTTTTTAAACAGCCTCTAGCCCGGGTTCAGTTTCAAACCCGAACTACCCTTCCTTTCATTTTTTATATACAGGACAGGCGACAGAGAACAAAGTAATAATTAGGAAACTGACGACGCATTATAAACGCTAGACAGTTTATCTTTTTACTTCGTTCTCCGCCCGTATTCAATTTAGTGAATACAGTTAACCCGTTCTTTCTTTTTTTGATGGTAAAAGAGCAACCTAAACACACTATCTACCATTCCTAATTTTTATTTTTAAATAATTTTTCTAATATTATATAGTTTATAAATAATTACTTTTTTAAAAGTGGATTAAGCTTGAGTCAATGAATCAAGAAAATCATATAACTTCTTGTTCATTTCTGAATAATCGTTGGTACGCAATTGTTCAGGTGTTTGAACAAAAGGTAACTCCTTATTTTGCTTACGCAAGTGTTCTTCGCCATCCGCAACTATGAGCAAATCAATGGCTTGGGAATCAAACTCTAGGTGTGCTTGGAAGGCATAGTGTTTAGGACTAAAGCGAATAATTTGACGTGGACAACCTTGACTAGTAGCAAGAACAACTCCATTATCAGTCAATCCAGGCATATCACCATGCCAGTGGCCAGTATTGAGAGTTGTGCCAAAACCTTTGACATGCTCATCAGCTAATCCATCATCCGTTAGTGTTATTGGAAACACGCCAATTTCGCGTTCTGGACTATGCTCATACTTACCACCATAGGCTACAGATAGAAGCTGAGCTCCCAAACATACACCAACAATATAGATATCAGCAGCAATTGCTTTTTGCATAAATGCAATCTCAGCGTTTGGGTCATAATAAGGAAAGGTCTGACGATCCTCATCCGGTGACTGAGGACCACCCATCACAATTAGAAAATCAATACCTTCAACGGTTTCAGGAAGGACCTCTTCCTCATATACCTTGGTTGATGTGATATTATGCCCACGGTCTTGAGCCCATTTTAAATAGGCTCCTGGAACTTCAAACGTTTCGTGTAAGATAAAATGAATATTCATTGTTTTTTCTTCCATCTATTATTAATTATCCTTGATAGTAGACCCGCTAAGATTAGAGGAACTGATACCAGCCCTCCTTGACCAGTAAAACCTAGAACTAAGGCTATTCCCGTCAGAGGAGCATCCAAAGTTGTTACTAAAAATATGGTTGCACCAAGTAACATTCCTAGATTAGGATTTAGGGACAAACCAAAAGTCTCAAGACACCTTGTTAATAAGAAACCCGATCCGACACCTAAAGTAAACGAAGGCGTCAGTGTCCCTCCATAAGTACCCGACCATAGCAACAAGCACACAATAAGCCCTTTGATTACTAGCAAAATCGGAAGGTATTCCGAAGTACCTCCAGAAAACATCCATTGTGCTAGAACCTGACCATTTCCCATGATTATAGGATAGAAAGCTACAATACCACCTAATATTATAAAAGAGATGGGCATGGTCCAGAGAATATGTTTATCTGTTATACGACTTTTAGTCGCCTTTTTAGCTAAAACTTTAAATATAAGAGCAAGCGGAGTTACAAACAGCGTCAAAACAAGAATCTGTATCAAACTAGTAGGATGTAAGCTTACTTTATCAACTAAATATATAGTTTTCCCACCAACAATTGGACGAGCACAATAAGCTGACAAATAGGTTGTCACAAGAATGATACCAATGTTTTTCAGTTTGCAAGCAACTCCCAAAGTTTCCAAAACAAACAGTGTACTGGCAAAGGGAACTTGGTAAACCGCAGCTAAACCTGCTCCTGCACCACATGCAATCATGAGTTGTCTTTCAGGAATTTCTAAACCCAGTTTTTTTGATAAACTGCCAGCACATAAGGCACCTAATTCTCGTGGAGCTGCTTCCTTGCCTACTGAAGCACCTGCTCCAACGATTGCTACCTGAACCAAAGCATGTAGACTTTGGCCAAGAAAATTTGGACTCTTCTTGCCAACGAGTTGCTTAGCCTTTCTAATGGAAAGAAGGGACACTCGACGCTGAAGGAAATACCAAAAGATACTAGCTAAGACACCAGCTACCACTATAACTACGAAGCGTCGATAAGCACTTACAGAATTAAATTGTAACAAGAGATCTGTCGTATCATTACCAAAAGTAAGAAATTTTATAAAATCTAAAAGATAGTGGCAAAGAATACCGATCAGACCAGAAGCTATTCCGGTTGTCAAAACAGCTAAACTTAACCTAATCGACTTGGGGAGCCAAGTCAAACTCTTTCTCTCCTTATTACCCATATATTAGAGTATGGCTAAAATTGCTTTAACCAACTTTTCCTACTGTCTTTAGAGTAGGGTCAATCCCTTCTTTGTTTTTATTTCATAGTAAGGCAATCTCGTGCTGAATTAGAAAAACTAAAACTAGCTTTCATTCTTTGACCTTTTTAACTATATTCTAGTCTTAATAATTTTGTTCTATGTTATAAGTAGTTTATCTCTGAATGTCCTAAAGTTGTTCTTAATAAAGCAAGTGGTAAACTGTAAATTGATTTATTATATTGCGACACCATTTCATTGTAGTATAATTTTTGATTAGCAACAAGTACTTCTGACTCTTTAATCTCAGCAATCAAATCCTTTATACTTTGATCAGCTGTAATATTTGTATCTCTTTCGATTTCCTCTATAATTTTATTCTTCGTTTCCTCTAGTTTAGTAGAGTATTCATGTTTAGAAAAATTGCCAGACTCACCGTAAGACTTCCGCTTAGATTCTGAATGATTAGCTTTGTTTTCATCGTTAGTCAAATTGTTGACAGACTTTTTTTCCTCTAACAATTCTGAAACATTTTTTCTAACAGACATTTTTAACTCATGGTCTACAATCTTATCAGTCAGTTCTCGCAGTTGTACAATCAATTTTTCCACATACTGCTCTTTAATTTCAATTGCACTGTATGATGATTTAATTGACTCTTTTAAGTTAACAACTTTATGATATTGAAATAGAAACACTATTATGATATAGCTTAAAACTGCAAATACGATAGATGCTCCTTCAAATGGTTCATAATCTATCTCACTACCACTTGTATCTATAGCAGAAAATATAACCAACCAAACCATGGTTAGGAAAGCAATTATAAAAACTCCACGAATGATACGAAATAATGGATTATTCATTAAGTTTGACATCAATTATTCCTTTTTAAAGTTCAGCCAAAATAGCTTTCAGCAAGCCTTTGAAATCCCCTTTAACACGTTCTGTCACTTCCACAACTTCTTCGTGATTGAGTTCTTCTTGGAAACCAGCCGCAAAGTTGGTAATACATGAAATACCAAGAACTTTCAAACCAGAATGTGCTGCAACAATGACTTCAGGGACAGTTGACATCCCAACAGCATCTGCACCAAGAGTCTTATAAGCACGAATTTCAGCTGGAGTTTCGTAAGTTGGACCAGTTACACCGATATAGACACCATCATCTAATTTAATGCCCAATTTGTCAGCAACTCGATGTGCAGTCTCACGGTATTCTGGGGTATACGCTTTAGACATATCTGGGAAACGAGGACCAAAATCATCCAAGTTTTCACCAATCAATGGGTTTTGACCAGTCATGTTGATGTGGTCAGTGATGGCCATCAAAGTACCTGGACCAAAGCCGATACCACCAGCTGCATTGGTTACAACAACTCCTTCGCATCCAAGAGCTTTCATAACACGTACAGGGAAAGTAACTACTTCAAGCGGATTTCCTTCATAAAAATGGAAACGTCCTTGAAGAGCTAAAACCTTACGTCCAGACAAAGTTCCATAAACAAGTTTTCCAGCATGACCGACAACCGTTGATTGTCCCCAGTTTGGAATATCCGCATAGTCAATGACAACTGCGTCTTCAACTTCTTCAGCCAACTCACCAAGTCCAGAACCCAAAATTAAACCAAACTCAGGTTTTTCAATTCCTTTGCTTTCCAAAAATGCTTGAGTAACTCTAATTTTTTCAAGTTGCGACATGTTAATTCTCCCTTAATTTTATTTCATTCTTAAAAAGTGACCAATTGTTGTAAAAGTTCTTGCATTTCGAATGGTTATATAAGGATAAAAAGGTGCTTTCAATAGCTTCTTATGATAAGCCGTTTGGTTATAGCTTGATTTATCAAATTTACCCCAGTAGATTCCAAGTTGTCCAAGATGAATAATTTCATCTCCCAACTCTAAAGACTCAATAACATTTCTCATTTCGTTCTTATCAAGTCTTTCAGTATATAAGAGGACATCTTTTCTATAGAAATCATCTTCCCACCACTTAGGTAAAGATGCCACTTCATTTTGGTAATCTTCTAGAGTAAAAAGAGAAAACACCTTAATAAATGGATAAGTCTTATTAAGAAATCTCTCTAAAACTAAGAGGAGTTCCACTTTTATCAAGGATGAATCGAAGAAAAAATTTCCACTATTTATATAGGAAGAAACATTTGACATCCCAAGTTCTTTTAACTCATGACAAAATTCTTCCATGACTACCTTGTGACGACCACCAACGTTTATTCCACGAACCAAAAATGCATAGCGCTTCATTTTAGACAAGTTTATCCAAGAAGCTTTCACCAATCATGGCTTTATCTACACCAAAGTTTTCAGCGACAGTTGCTGAGATGTCAGAGAAATGACCTACTGGAATAAGTCCATTTCCTTTGAATGATGGGCTATAAGCCAAGAAAGGAATATATTCACGAGTATGGTCTGTACCTGCATAAGTTGGATCATTTCCGTGGTCTGCTGTAATCATCAAGAGATCATCTTCACGCATGGCAGCAATGATTTCAGGCAAACGTTGGTCAAATTCGTGCAAACAATCACGATATCCATGTGGATCACGACGGTGTCCATAAAGGGCATCGAAGTCTACTAAGTTTGTGAATGAGAAGCCATGTTTGAAATCTTCAGAAGTCATAGCTTTAATCAAATTATCAATACCATGGCTATTTGATTTGTTGTGTCCCATATCGTGGTTAATACCAGCTCCGTTGAAAATATCATTGATTTTACCAACGGCATAAGTATCGATACCAGCTTCATTCAATTTATCCAAAACAGTGGGTGCAAATGGTGAAACAGCCAAATCTCGACGATTAGATGTACGAGTGAAGTTTCCAGGCTCACCAACGTAAGGACGAGCAATGATACGCCCTAGAAGAGCTGGACGCTCAAGGGTAATTGAACGCGCATATTCACAAATACGATACAACTCATCCAATGGAATAATATCTTCGTGTGCAGCAATTTGAAGAACTGGGTCAGCTGAAGTGTAAATAATCAATTCACCAGTTTCCATTTGACGAGGTCCAAAGTCTTCAATAACAGCTGTACCTGAGTATGGTTTATTAGCTTCACGAATGACTTTACGACCTGAGAATTCCTCAATTTTAGTGAGAATTTCTTCTGGGAATCCGTTCCAGAAGGTATCAAAAGGTTCAGTAATATTGAGACCCATGATTTCCCAGTGACCAGTCATCGTATCCTTACCAAGAGAAACTTCCTGCAATTTTGTTGCATAACCAGTTGGGTTACTCTCTGCTGCTACTGTTTTCAAAGGTGTTTCACGAGGAATATTTCCTAGACCAAGCTTAGCCATATTTGGCACATTCAATCCTACTGATTTAGAGATATGACCAAGGGTATCTGAAGCACCATCTGGCACACCTGCATTGACAAAGTCATTGGCATCTGGAGCAGCACCAATTCCTACTGAATCAAGAACGACTAAATGCATTCGGTTAAATTTGGACATAACAACACCACAAAGAGATAAAATCTTTTCGAAATTACCTCTTGCCTTTCTATATTATTTAATAGTTTGACAAAAATTAATTAGTTTTCCTCATTAAAAGTGACGGGAAATCAAAATTGGACTAGGCCTTGACTTCAACGACCTTAACACCGTCTTTTCCTGCAACGATGACTTTGTTAACCATACCATTGAACAATCCATGATCGACAACACCTGTCATAGCTTTTAGTTCTTCACCAAGGGCTACTGGATTTTCAATCTTACCTAAATCAAGATCGATGATATAGTTCTTCATATCTGTAACAAAGCGATTACCTTCCTCCGTAAGTCGGAATGATGGCTTATAGCCCTTCGACTCAAAGACACGATAGAGACGATCAGCACCATATTGAACCACTTCAACTGGTAATTTGAAAGCACCTAATTGATTAACCATTTTTGACTCATCAACTACCCAGATATATTCTTTCGTAGGTGTAGCGACGATTTTTTCCATCAGAAGGGCACCACCGCCACCTTTAATCCCATTGAGTTGAGGGTCTACTTCGTCGGCGCCATCAACAGTAACATCAATACTGTCAATATCATCCACTGCCTTCAAAGGAATACCTAAGCCTTCAGCTTGTTTAGTGGTTTGACTTGATGTCGTTACTCCAACAACACTAAGGCCTTCTTCCTTAATACGACGGCCAATTTCCTCCACGAAGAAATAAGCTGTTGACCCTGTACCGAGTCCAACAACCATTCCATCTTCAACGTATTTGGCAGCGGTTACGCCAGCGATTTTCTTAAGTTCTTCCATGCTCGTCTCCTTGCATCTTTCTATAATAGTCGTTCAAAATAATTATAACATGTTTCAACAGTAAATAGAAATGATACGAGGGAGTAAAACCTAGCAAAAATAAAAACTAGATTCTAAATAGAATCTAGTTTTGATGGGGAACTAATTTAATAGCACCACTTAATCTTCTTTACGACGTTTGAAGAATCCTACAAAGGCTGCAAAAATCATTGAAAGAAGTCCAATAAATCCAGCATTGCTAGTGTGCTCACCAGTTTGTGGCAACTCAGCTTGAGGCACTACAGGAACTTCAGTATCTGGAGTTGGTGTAGTTGGCGGTGTCACTGGAGTTGGAGGAGTAACAGGTGTTGGTGGTGTTGGTGGAGTCGGTGGTGTTGGTGGTACCACGTGAGACTCTCTCTCAACGACATAGTTCTTGTGCCATACAACACTTGGTTTTTCAGGAGTTTTAGGTTCTACTGGTTTAGCAGGAACTTCAACTACTTTTGGTGTTGGTGGCGTTGGTGCCGTTGGACCTGTTGGTGGTGTTGGTTCTTGTGGTTTACCAGGTACTTCAACTACCTCTGGAGTTGGTGGCGTTGGTGCCGTTGGACCTGTTGGTGGTGTTGGTTCTTGTGGTTTACCAGGTACTTCAACTACCTCTGGAGTTGGTGGCGTTGGTGCCACTGGCTCTTTTGGTGGTGTTGGTGGTGTTGGTTCTTGTGGATTGATACCAACTGTTTTAATAACTGGTTTAACCGGTGCTGTTGGTGGTGTTGGTGCCTTAGGTTCTTCAGGTTTTTCACCTGGATTCTTAGGCAAACCAAGATTAGAGTTGATTGCGAACCAATATACTGTTGGTGCACCATCAGCATTTGCACCTTCAGCAGTAAATACCAAGTGACCATTTGTCATCTTGATACCTGCACCTCCATAATAGAGGTAAGGTGAATCAGCGTTATCCCAACCTGTCAATTCAGACGTTGTCTCACCATTAAAGACTGCACCATGGTCAATGTATTGGTTATCATTGACTGACGTTACTTCTTTAGTAACAGCATCATAAGTAACTGATGATTTTGGAATAGCGATGAATTGGTTATCACCAATATTTACATATTCTTGGTGGCGTGTTGATTGGTATTTTTTCTTAGGTGTGAATGTAATTAAACCAGTTTCAGCAGAAACGCTGTACGAACCAATAACATCATCTTTATCACCAAATGTATAATCTTGGTTACCAAGAGCGTGTCCATTACCACTACCTGAAGCATTAAGAGTTGTTACATCAGATGGAATTTCACGTGAGACAACCCATTCTGAACCATTCCAGTCAGTGATAGGAACAACTACCTTAAGTGGGTTCTCATCAGAAATGTTAACAGTAGCGCCACCGAAATCAGCGTATCCAGATTTAGTAACAACTTCACCGTTTTGGATTGCCAAAGTAGAACCATCTGCGTAAGGATTATATGTACCGCGGACAGTATTACCATTAACGTCTTTCGCTTCTACTGTAAGTGGACGTGGGCGCTCAGATGTTTCAACATAAGCTGCACCATTCCAGTGGTTTAGTGAGTTAAGTGCTACGATAGCATTACGCTCACTAAGGTTGAACATTTTACCATCTTTATCGTAAAACTCAACATCTACTGCTACTTTAACTGGTTTGTCTTGATCAGTTGATGCACCAACTGTCATAGTTACTGTTGGATCCTTACTGATTTTCGCGATACCTTTTCCGTCATTTGATGGAAGGCTAACAATTTCGTAGCGGTAAACAACACGTTTGATTGCTGATGCTTCATTCTCAACAATCATGCTTGATTGGTTCAAACCATCATATGTAACAACAAATTTGTCACCTTCTTTAACTTGAACCCACTCGTCTTCAGTATTTGTCCAAGGGCTGTTTGAAACAATGTCAGATGCTTGTAACTTGTTAGAATCATATTGGAAAACATTACTTGTGTTAAGACGCTCTTGTGCTTCTTTTGTCAAGTAGTTGCTTACACCTTCAACTTTGTGTGTCGCATCGTTTTCACGTTGGAAGGTCAATTCTTGAACAACTTCAGCATCTTTAAGGTTACGATATACAGGATCATTCATGTATTTATCGTAAGCCGTTTTAGCATCTTGGTATTGTTTAAGTGCTGTTTGGTAAACAGCTAATTTATTTTGATACTCAAGGTACTCTTGGTCATATTTTGCTTTTTGCTCATTGTAGACAACCAAGGCTGCTTCGTATTTAGCTTTAGCATCAGCATTGTATTTTTCAATAGCTTGTTTTGTTTCAAGATCTGCTTCATAAGCTGTTTTCTTAGCGTTATAAAGTTCAAGATTCTTGTCATATGCTGCTTTTTCTACATCATATTTAGCTTTTGCTTCATTATATGCTGCTAGCTCAGTTTGATATTTAGCTTCAGCTTCAGCGTTACGTTTTTCAGTAACAACTTTTTCAGCTACTTTATTATCATAATTAGCTTTTTCAGCATTGTATTTGGCTTTATCGCTATTGTACTGTGCAAGAGCTGCTTCATAATCAGCTTTTGCTTGGTTATAAGTTGCCAATTCTGCTTGGTATTTAGCTGCAGACAAGGCATTTTCTTTATCAGCTGCTTCTTTTTCTGCTACCTTAGCATCATAAGTAACTTTCTTAGTCTTGTACTCTGAAAGAGCTGAGTCATAAGCTTGCTTAGCAATTTGGTATTGCTCTGAAGCTTTATCATAAGCTGTTTTTTCAGTATCATATTTAGCCTGAGCTTCAGCATTTGTTTTATCAGCAAGTGCTTTCTCAGCTAATTTGGCATCATAGTTTGCTTTTGCTTTATCATAGTCAGCTTTATCTGACTTGTATTGTTCTTTAGCCGCTATATAATCTGAAACGACTGTATTGATTTTCTCTGCTTGTGCTTTATTATCTGCAGCAGCTGCTTCAACAGTTTCTTTGGTTTGAGCAGGTTCTTCCTTAACCTCAACCCCTTCGTTAGTTGCAGCTGTTTTTGCAGCTTCTAAGCTTGTATTTGTTACTTCACTCGTTGTAACAGTTGTGTTGCCTTCTTCAGTAACGTTAACAACTTTCTTTTCAGTTGAATCTGCTACGGCAGAAGCGCTTTCTTCAACAGCATCTGTTGCTTCAACTGCTGGTGTTGCTGAATCTGTAGTTGTTGCTACTTCATCAGCGCTTGCATTTGAAGCTCCTACTGCAAGAACTGCAGTCCCCAAAAGAACAGAAGTCGCACCAAGGCTAGACTTTCTGAGTGAATAACGTTGTAATTCCTTTTTCCCCATTTAAATTACGTCCTTCTATATTTAGTTATGTTCATATTCTAACAAAAGAAAGGACCATGTCAATTTGAGATATCTCATAAAAATATCCATTCCTTTAAATTCGATTAGATTCTTAAATTCAAATACTTTTTAATATCAAAGTATTTGATAGGTGAAACCCTATAATAAATAGTGTTTTCGTTGTAAATAGAAGGTTTAATTTTATAATATCCAGGATGATTCACTTTAATGTTTTTTTATTGAAAAAATCATGAAAAACAAGCGACAATAAGCTTTC
The DNA here is from genome assembly GCF_054785155.1 of Streptococcus parasalivarius. Taxonomy (NCBI): domain Bacteria; kingdom Bacillati; phylum Bacillota; class Bacilli; order Lactobacillales; family Streptococcaceae; genus Streptococcus; species Streptococcus parasalivarius. Next base: position 65,959 of record NZ_BAABOB010000002.1, on the reverse strand, counting down.
ATTTTGATTTTCATTGTGATATTTAGCTTTCGGATAGCTATCTACCTAGATTCTCTCCTTTATCTTTCTATATTAGTTTTAACATTCAACCTTATTTTAAAAGACAAACATCTATCAATAAGTAACTAAAAAAGACTAGACGTCTTGCATAACAAAACAACCTAATCTTTTATTTTATCTTATTAATGTTTACGTTTGCGAGCTGACCATAGACCTGTAAGTGCCATTGTAAGCAAGCCTACACCAGTTACAGATGCTAATTTTGGGTTAGAATCACCTGTTTCTGGCAATTGTCCACTATTATTTCTTTCTGTTTCTTGCTTAGCAATCACAGAAGAAGTTGGTGTTACACTTGGTCCTGTAGGTGTTCCAGGAGTTTTTGGTTTTTGAGGAGTTGTTGGTGGCGTTGGCACTGGACGAGTTACTCGCTCAACAAGATAATTTTTATGCCATTTCACCTTAGGAGCTACAAGTTCTTTAGGTGAAACAGGTTTATTAGGAACATTAACTGTAACCATAGTTGGTGGTGTTGGCGCTTTAGGCTCTGTTGGTGGTGTTGGTTTCTTTGGCTCACCAGGTACCTCTACAACTACTGGTGTAGGTGGGGTTGGTGCCTTAGGTTCTACTGGAGCCGTAATCTTACGTGGCTCTGCTGGCACTTCAACTAATGCTGGAGTTGGTGGAGTTGGTGCCTTAGGCTCTGTTGGTGCCTTAGGTTCCTCACTATCAACTGTAACCACAGTGTAGTTAGGTTCTGTCGGTGGTGTTGGCGCTTTAGGCTCTTCTGGTTTGCCTGGTTCCGCAGGAACTTCAACTACTGTAGGAGTTGGTGGCGTTGGTGCCTTAGGCTCTTTTGGAGCTGTTGGCTCCTCAGCATCAACTGTCACTACTGTATAGTTAGGTTCTGTTGGTGCTGTAGGGGCAGTTGGTGGTGTTGGTTCTGTTGGTACTGCTGGAAGAACTTCCAAAGTAATCGTTGGTGGGGTTGGTGCCTTTGGTTCTTCAGGAGCCGTTGGCTCTTTTGGCGCTTCACCTGGATTTTTTGGAATACCAACATTTGAGTTAATCGCAAACCAGTAAACCGTTGGTTGACCAGCAGCATTAGCTCCATTGGCCGTAAATACCAAGTGACCATCAGCCATCTTCAATCCTGCTCCACCATAATAGAGGTATGGAGAAGATGGATTGTCCCAACCTTCAAGAGTCGTTGAAGATTCACCATTAAAGATTGATCCATGTTCAATGTATTGGTTATCTTTAAATGATGTTACCTCTTTTGTAGCAGAGTCATAAGAAACACTTGAATTTGGAATTGGAATATATTTATTGTTTCCAACATTTGCAGACTCTTGGTGCTCCACATTTTCAAACTTTTTCTTAGGAGTAAAGATGATACGTCCAGAAGTTGGATCAATCGTATAAGAACCGATAACATCATCTTTACCATCTAGAGCGAACTCATCTGTTCCAATAGAGTGACCGTTCCCAGCACCTGAAACATTGACTGAAGTTGCGTCAATCACAGTATCTTCACTGACTGTAAATTCACTACCATTCCACGTTGCTTTTTGTGCCACAATCTTAATCGGATTTTCAGCAGAGATAGTGACATCCGCAGTACCAAAGTCAGCTGTTCCATTTTTAACAAGAACCGCATTGTTTTCAATGCTCATTGATGAACCATCTGCATACGGATCCCAAGTTCCACGAACAGTGTTACCATCTTTATCTTTGGCTTCTACTGTAAGAGCACGAGGTTTATCCCCACTATCTACATAAGAAGCACCTGTCCAGTGGTTGAGAGAGTTCAAAGCTACAATAGCATTGTGTTGTGTCAAATCAAACTTATTGCCATTACCATCATAGAATTCAATATCAACAGCAACTTTAACGGGTTTATTTTGGTCTGTTGAAGCACCGACTGTTAGTGTTACAGTTGGATCCGAGCTAACAGCTGCAATTCCTTTACCGTCATTTGATGGGAGACTCAAAATCTCATAGCGGTAAATCACGCGCTTGATTGGATGCATATCCGTATCTTCACGCATGCTTGACTGATTCAAGTTATCATAAGTAACAACAAATTTATCGCCTTCTTTAACTTGAATGTATTCAGTCTCATTATTAGCCCAAGGACTAGTTGCTACAATATCTGAAGCTTCCAATTTATTGGAATCATACTGATGTACATTGCTTGTATTCAAACGAGATTGAGCATCACGAGTGAGATAAGCACTGATACCATTGATGGTATGAATGGCTCCACCTTCACGTTGGAAAGTCAAATCTTGAACAGTTTCTACATCTTTTAGATCTTGGAAACCATTATCATTTATGTACTTATCATAGGCTTCTTTAGCATCTTTGTATTGTGCTAAAGCTGTTTGATATTCAGCAAGTTTTGTTTGGTAGGTAGCAAAATCTTTGCCATATTGCTCTAGGTCTACATTGTATTTGGCAAGCTCAACTTCATACTTAGCTTTAGCAGTATCTTCTTCTGCTTTAATAGCAACAAGTTTATCATAGGCTGCTTTATCTTGGTCGTATTGAGTTTTCTTAGCTTGGTATTCTTGTAAATCTTTATCGTATTGTGCTTTAGCTGCATTATAAACAGCCATTTCTGCATCATACTTGGCTTTAGCTTCTGCATTAGCCTTATTCGCTGCTGCTTTTTCTGCTACTTTGGCATCGTAGGCTGCTTTAGCTGTATTATAAGTCGCTAAATCAGTTTGATATTTTTCATAAGCTGTATTGTATGCAGTAAGATCTTTTTCATATTGCTCTTGAGCAGCCTTATCTGTAATTTCTGCTTGCGTTTTCTCAGCTACTTTCACATCATAGGCTGCTTTTTTCGTGTTGTATTCAGCTAGAGCTGCATCATACAGAGCCTTATTTGCCTTATATTCAGACAAAGCTGCGTTGTATGTGACCATTTCTGCATCATACTTAGATTTAGCTTTTGCATTAGCTGCATCAGCGGCTGCTTTTTCTGCTACTTTAGCATCATAGGCTGCTTTAGCAGTCTTGTAGGCAGCCAAATCGCTTTGATATTTTTCGTAAGCGGCATTATAAGTAGCTAAATCTTTCTCATACTGCTCTTGAGCAGCCTTGTTTTCAACTTCTGTACGAACTTTTTCTGCTACTTTAGCATCATAAGCTTCCTTCTCGGCATCATATTTTGCCTTGTCTTTGGTATACTGAGCCATAGCAGCTTCATAGTTCTTTTTAGCAGTTTCATAAACAGCCAACTGTACCTTGTAATCGGCTTCTGACTTAGCATTAGCTGCATCAGCAGCTGCTTTTTCTGCTACTTTAGAATCATAAGTCAATTTTTGAGTATTATACTCTTCCAATGCTGCGTCATAGGCTTTTTTATCAGCTTGATATTTAGCTAATCCTTTTTCATAAGCAGCTTGATCAGTATCATACTGTGCTTTAGAAGCAGAGTTTGCTTTATCAGCTGCTGCTTTTTCAGCCACTTTAGCATCGTACTCAGCCTTAGCTTTTTCATACTCAGCTACATCTTTTTTGTGGTCTTCTTTTGCTTTCTGATAATCATAAACAACTGTATTAATCTCTTTTGATTGAGCTTGATTGTTAGCAATAGCCCCCTCTAGGGATGTATGCGTTTGAGGTGCAGTTTCTTCAACTTCTACCCCTTCTTTTACCGCAGAAGCTTTAGCATCCTCAAGACTATCAGTTGTTACAACACTTGTTGTTACAGTGGTATTTCCTTCTTCTTTGACAGAAATAACTTGCTTCTCTGAATGGTCAACAGTTGTTGCCGGATCGGCAGCAGAATCTGTTAGCACAGAAGCACTAAGTGGCGTATCAGTAACAGCTGAAGTTGAAACCTCATCTGCATGTACACCAGTTGCACCCATCGCAAGAATGGTTGTACCCAAAAGAACAGAAGCAGCCCCAAAGCTATACTTTCTGATTGAAAAACGTTGTGAATCTTTTCTTCCCATATCACAAATTTCCTTCTATATTTTCTTAACACCTAAAGTCTAACACTTTTAAATTTTCTGTCAATAGAATTGTCTTAATTTTCTCAAAAATTTTACACTAATTTTCAATTTATAAGTATTGTTTAATTGATTATTTAATTTAAAAGGATAGATAGCTTAATTTTATATGTTACTTCTTCTGAAAATTAGAATTAAGTAGCTGTAAATAAGTCTTATATTAGATTTTTTATTAATTATTTTTCCTGAATAATTTATTAAACCATCAAAAAAAGCCCCAAAGGGCCAAAATCTTTACAATATTTGGGTATGTTCTGATAGTTGCTTCATTGATTTGAAACAATACCTAATGACAATCCAAGTGCAGATATCAGACATCATCGACTTAAGATTTTTTTGACCAAGGCCTTCAAATCTGGAACTACTTCTTCCATAAACCATGGATTTTTTGCTTGCCAAATATTATTTCGAGGAGAAGAATGAACGAGAGGGAAAAACTCTGGAAGATAATCTTTGTAATGCTTAACTGTATCTGTTAATTTTGCTGACGATTTTTGATGTAAATAGTAATGCTGTGCATAATTACCTACTAAAATCGTCAATTGGATATCAGGAGCTAAAGCAAGAACTTTCTCATGCCACTTATCTGCAAATCCCTTGCGAGGAGGTAAATCACCTGATTTACCATGACCTGGGAAATAAAAATCCATTGGTACAATAGCAAACATACCAGATTCATAGAATTCTTCGCGTGAAACCCCCATCCAATCCCTGAGATTATCACCACTAGGATCATTCCAGTAAAGGCCGGACTCTTGGGCACGAATACCAGGAGCTTGTCCCACGATATTAATCCGAGCCGTTTTTGGAATGGAAAACAAGGGTTTTATACCTTGTTCCGTAAAAGCTATATTTTGTTCATCGAACATGATTGCTTGTGTTAATTCATCGAGTGTTTCCATATTTTCCTCCCCAAAAAAGAGACAAAACTGTCTCTCTTTTTATTTGATTAACTCATAGATAGCTTCTGCATAAATGGCAGCTGCACGGTACAAGTCTTCAACCTCAGTAAACTCATTCGCTTGGTGCATAGTGTTGACATAACCAGGGAACATAGCTCCATAGGCAACACCTCGTTTAAGGAGACGTCCAAATGTCCCACCACCAATAATTTGTTCATGACCTTTAAGCCCTGTTTGTTTCTCATAGACTGAAAGAAGGGTCTCTACCATAGGATCATTAACTGGTACATAGTGTGGCACATGACCATGTTCTGAGAGACTAACAGCCTTAGGACCTTCAAGTTTTTCAAGACCAGCCTTAATACCGTCGACATCAACACCTTGAGGGTAGCGGAAATTCAAAGCGATTGTATTATCTGCTGATTCCTTATTGAAATGAAACACCCCAGCATTCATGGTCAATTCACCCATCTTAGGATCTGTATAAGCAAGACCTGTCTTTTCAGCGAAGAAATCCTTATGAAGTGTTTCAGCAATTAAATCCAAATACGTTTTAGCATTACCTTGGAAATCAAATTGGCTAAGGAAGAGTGCCAAGTAGGTTGCTCCATTAATACCATTTTGAGGCATCATACCATGAGCTGATTTCCCATGAATAGTCACATGAAAAATACCTGCTTCTTCAATCACTTGACCAGTCACCTCTTGGTCAGCAACAAAGTCATTTAATTTGGCCTCGAGTTCTTTCAAAGTGATAGGCCCAGTAAAATCTGCACTTGCTGATTCAGGAACCATATTTTCACGTAAACCACCATTAAAGGACACAAGACTATAGTCCCCATCATTTTGACCTTCAAAATGGAGATAGGCTGTAATATTACCTTTTTCACCATTGATAATTGGAAATTCTGCATCAGGAGAAAAACCAAAATCAGGATCTTTCAACCCATTATGAGCGAAGTAATAATCCATATCGCCCCAACCAGATTCTTCATCAGTACCAACAATGAAACGCACACGCTTAGATACTGGAAGCTCGAGTTCTTTGATAATTTTCAAGGCATAGTAACAAGCCATTGTTGGGCCTTTATCATCTGATGACCCACGAGCATAAAGTTTGCCATCTTTGATTACAGGTTCATAAGGATCTGTATCCCAACCACTCCCAGCTGGAACCACATCCAAGTGTGCAAAGATACCCAATACTTCATCACCTTGACCAAATTCAAAGTCACCAGCATAATTATCAATATTACGAATTTTATAACCATCACGTTCAGCTAAAGCAAGAAAATGTTCCAAAGCTTTTACTGGTCCAGGACCAAATGGGTGCTTATCATCAACCTTACTGTCATCACGTTCTGAGTTAATACGCAAAAGACCAAAAAGGTCCTCCATCAAGGCATCTTTGCGCTTATCAACTTCGGCACGAAAATCAATTGTCATAATTTACTCCTTACTGTCTCTAGTTAGCACTATTTTACCATTTTTAGAAAGAGTTTTCATCTCTTTGAATATACCAAATTTAAAACGCAAACTGTTTTCTAAGATCACAAGACACCTACCACTTAAAAATAAATCCTAGTCTAGCATTATTTCAAGAATTTCCATAAACTTTAGAATATTCTCTTAATAAATGCTATAATAGGACTATCAAAACTAAGGAGATGCATTATGCCATTTGTAAAAATTGATCTCTTTGAAGGTCGTTCAGAAGAACAAAAGATTGAACTTGCTCGCGAAGTTACTGAGGTTGTATCACGTGTTGCAAAAGCTCCTAAGGAAGCTATCCATGTTTTCATTAACGATATGCCAGAAGGGACTTACTACCCACACGGTGAAATGAAAAAGAAAAACTAATCATCAAAAAAGCAGTCACATCTGTGGCTGCTTTTTTGATATAAAAAATAAGTAAAATTCATCTCATGAAAACACATTATTTTAGGATAGTTTCCATTTCTGTATATCTCGGTTTCATACCTAAACGTTCGTAAAAACGTAGAGCATCTGCGTTATCATTCCATACGTGAAGTGTCAAATTATAACAATCTAGCTCCTTAGCATAGTCCAAGGCAAATTGGTAAAGCTTTTCTCCTAATTTTTGACCTCGAGCTTCCTTATCAACACATAAATCATCAATAAAAAGAGTCTTAACAGCCTTTTGTGGACCATCATTTTCAGTTTCTTCTTTAATCATTAAGAAAGGATGGCCCAAGATACGCCCTTCGTCATCCTCGTACACAAAAACAGGTTTTTTTGAATCATTAATTACTGCTTCTAACTCTGCATCTGTAAATTTACTGCCTTTTGACTTAAAAACATCAGGGCGCGCTTGATGATGAACAATAAGAATCTGCTCCAATAACTCCTGTAATCTTGGAATATCTTCAGATTTTGCTAAACGAATCATGATTACCTCCACAAAAAAAGATGGGTAAGACCCACCTTAATTCTTATTTACCAAGTTTTGCTTTAGCTGCATCTGCAAGAGCTGTGAAAGCTGCTGCATCGTTAACTGCCAAATCAGCAAGCATTTTACGGTTAACTTCGATTTCAGCCAATTTCAAACCATGCATCAATTGTGAGTATGACAAACCGTTCAAACGAGCTGCCGCATTGATACGTGTGATCCAAAGTTTACGGAAATCACGTTTCTTTTGACGACGGTCACGGTATGCATAGTAGTAAGAGTTCATTACTTGTTCTTTTGCAGTACGGAACAAGATGTGTTTTGCACCATAGTAACCTTTAGCAAGTTTCAATACACGTTTACGACGTTTGCGTGATACAACGCCACCTTTAACACGAGCCATTTATATATTCCTCCGAATTAATTCTAGTTTAGTTAATTTGTAATGCTTGTAGCGAATTAACGCATTTGTGAAAGCATTGATTTGATACGTTTAAAGTCACCTGAATGTACCATTGACGCTTTACGAAGGTGACGACGTTGTTTTTTAGTTTTACCGTGGAAACGGTGAGATGTGAAGGCACGGAAGCGTTTCAATCCACCTGAACCTGTACGTTTGAAACGTTTAGCTGATGCGCGGTGTGTTTTTTGTTTTGGCATTTTAAAATTCTCCTCTTAAAATAGTGTTAGTTTGACAATTATTTTTTGTCAGGAATTGGTGCAAGTTGCATGAACATTTGACGTCCATCCATCTTCGCTCTTTGCTCAATAATCGCAATATCTTGCGTTTTTTCAGCAAATTCCGCCAAGACCTTAGCTCCGATTTCTTTGTGAGTAATCATACGACCTTTAAATCGGATAGAAACTTTAACCTTGTTTCCTTTTTCAAGGAATTTACGGCCATTACGAAGTTTAGTTTCAAAGTCACCTTTATCAATAACTGGACTCAAACGAACTTCCTTAACGGTAACAACGCTTTGTTTCTTACGTTGTTCTTTTTGTTTCTTTTGATACTCAAATTTGAACTTACCGTAGTCCATAATCTTCGCAACAGGTGGCGTAGCTTGTGGTTGGATGAGAACCAAGTCAACATTTGCATCATCTGCAATAGCTTGTGCTTCTGACAATGGTTTAATTCCCAATTGTTCACCATCAAGACCAACAAGACGAACTTCGCGAACGCGAATTTCATCGTTAATGAATAGATCTTTCTTAGCTATGATCTTCACCTCTTTATTTTTTTAGAGAAAAACAAAGCGGACTTGATATACAAGCCCGCACACATAATATCCCTTTAGGGATTTGACATGTTGGGCCAGACAACTTAAGTCGCAAGGCGAGAAGTTCTCACTTCTGCTTTTCTCATTGTTAATAGTATAACAAGTGAGTCATCCTTTGTCAATAATTTTTTTTGCTTTTTCTTGAATAAATTCCACAACACCATCAATAGACACACCTGTAGTATCAAAAGTGATGGCATCTTCCGCTGGTTTAAGAGGTGACACCTTACGATGACTATCTTTATAGTCACGTTCAGCAATTTCTTTTTTTAGAGTCTCAAGGTCAGCAGGGATACCTTTTTCGATATTTTCCTTATAACGACGTTCCGCACGTTCATCAACTGAAGCAATCAAGAAAATCTTGAGTTCTGCATCAGGCAAAACTACGGTCCCGATATCACGACCATCCATGATAATAGCCCCATCTTGAGCGATACGTTGTTGTTGCGCAACGAGTTCTTGACGCACTTCAGGAATAGCTGCGACCCAAGAAACATTATTTGTAACTTGGTTATCACGAATTGGGTGTGTGATATCAACATCACCTACATAAACTTGCTGACTACCATCTGCTGCTTTTCCGAATGAAATCGGATGTTGAGATAGTTGCTCCAAAATTTCTGGTACATTTTCCTCAGTTAAATCATTCTGCAAGGCCAAATAAGTTGCAGATCGGTACATGGCACCTGTGTCAAGATAAGTATAGCCAAGATTTTTTGCAATAATCTTGGCTACTGTACTTTTTCCACTTGACGCAGGACCATCAATAGCAATTCTAATATCTTTCATGATGTTCCTTTGCTTTAAAAATTATTGAACGTTAACGACGTCACCTGGGTTAGCATACCAGTAACCATTTGTCATGTGATCAGGGTTAAGACGTTCCAATTCATCTACAGAAATACCTGCACGTGCGGCGATTGAACCAGCACCTTCACCAGATTGAACAACAATTGATGAACCATCTGCTGCTGCCGTAGCGCTTGATGGTGTTGTCTCAGCTGACTCAGTTGCATCTTCTTTTACTACATGTTTAGAAGAGCTTGATGCTTTAGTTGAAGATGATTTCTCTTTTGAAGATTTTTCTGTATTAGATTTCTCACTTTCCTCATCTTTGTTTGAGTCTTTCTCGCTAGATGAAGATTTAACAACTTTGCTAGTTGATGATGAGTAGAATCCAGATGATTCCTTAGATTCTGCAGTTTTGTTTCCACCGACATTTGAAGTATAGAAAACAAAGAACAAAATACATACAACAATAACAAAGAATAATCCAAGCAAGACTGTCAAGAATGATGAATTAATGAACCCGCCACCTTTTTCGCGTTTTTCATCAGAAGGAGTGACATCCTCTTCTTCTTCATAATCCTCAAACTCATCTTCATCATCTAGAAAATCAGCGTCAACTACTTCTTCCAACTCTTCGTCAGAAACCTTATCTTCCCATGGTTTTTTACTCATGATATTCTCCTTGTAAAAACAATAAATCTATTTTAAAATAATACTATGAAAGTATCATTAATTCCAGAAAAATGTATCGCTTGTGGTTTGTGCCAAACCTACTCTCCCGTCTTCGATTATGATGACGAAGGTATTGTTCGGTTCAGAGATAGCGACCAACTCAATCAAATTATTGTTGAAAACACCCCTGAAACTTTGACTGCTGTCAAGTCTTGTCCCACTAAAGCCCTTATTTGCGAAGTTTAAGCTTGAGGGCTTTTTTTGATTCCTCATAAAAGGCAAAGTAATCAAAGTTAGTCATATGATCCAATAGCTCTACCTCACCTTTGAAATCAGGGTGAAGCGCTAAAGCATCTAAGAAATATTTCTTTGGCCACTTTCTCATATAAAACTGACGTTTTTTACCATTTTTAAAAATAAGGCTCAAGCCAGTTTTAATAACTTCGACTTTTTCAATATCACTAATTTTCACTTTGCGTGGTTTAAAAATATTGAAAGAAACAATACGCAGAATCCCATGATCTTCAATAATAAAGTAACGATGGAATCCTAAACCAAACAAGGCAACGAAAATAGTGAAGAGCATCAAAATATGTGAGGGCACCGAGTACAACTCGAACAGAAGAGCCGCCGCAATAAAGATTGGCGTGATGGCTAAAGACCAGTAGATGATTAGCCAAGATAATTCGGGTTGCCAATGGTAACGATACTTGCCGAAAATTTTAATCATCTCAGCACCTCCATTACTTCTAATTTTACCATAAAATCAGTATTTAGCAAGCTCTATTAAGGTTTACTGACAATTCCAAGAATAACATCTACGGCTTTTTCCATTGTCTGCAAGGAAACAAACTCATATCGACCATGCATATTTTCGCCCCCAGCAAAAAGGTTTGGAGTTGGAATACCCATAAATGAAATCTTTGAACCATCTGTTCCACCACGAATGGGTTCAATAACTGGCGTAATATCCAATTCCTCCATAACTCCTTTAGCCAACTCAACAGGCGTCATATCTTTTTCAATAACCTGACGCATATTATAGTATTGATCTTTGAGTACCAAATCAACTCGTGTCTGACCATAAGTTTTATTCATTTCATCGGCAATCTTTTGGAAGGCTGCTTTACGATTTTCAAAAGACTCTGTTTCAAAATCACGGATGATATAAGATGCTTTTGCTTCTTCAACAGTGCCTGTCATGGTTTGAAGATGGTTGAAACCTTGATAGCCATCTGTCAACTCAGGGCGTTCTTCTGCTGGTAACTGATTATGAAAATCAATTGCCAACTGCAAGGCATTAACCATTTGGTCTTTTGCTGTTCCAGGGTGAACATTACGTCCATGGAAGGTAAGTTCTGCTCCCGCAGCAGAGAAGGTTTCATACTGTAATTCACCCAATGGGCCACCATCAACTGTATAGGCAAAATCAACATCAAAATCATCGACATCAAATTTATCTGCGCCAATTCCAATTTCTTCATCAGGACCAAAGCCTACACGAATCTCACAATGTCTGATTTCAGGATGAGCCTTCAAATAAGCCAAGGCTGTCATGATTTCTGCAATGCCAGACTTATCATCAGCTCCAAGAAGAGTGGTGCCATTTGTCGTAATAAGTGTCTGACCGACATAATTCTTGAGATTTGGAAAATCTGCTGGATCTAGGTTATAACCTGAACTTCCAAGGGGTATGATACCTCCATCATAAGAGTCAATGACTTGAGGTGACACACCTTCTGCATTAAAATCAGCAGTATCCATATGTGAGATGAAACCAATCTTACGTGTTAATTGGTCATCGTTAGCCGGAAGGGTTGCCACTAGGTAACCATTACTTTCCAAATAATGGATGTTACTTAAACCTAGTTCTTCTAATTCTGGTTTTAGAACCTTCAAGGCAAAATCTACCTGGCTTTGTGTTGTTGGTGTTCTTGTCGCATTTTCGTCACTACGTGTATTGATTTTAACGTAACGTAAAAAACGCTCTAAGAGTAAATCGTAGCCCATAAGCACTCCTTTAGTTGTATTTAGTATTTACCTCAATTATAGCATAAAAACCCATCATATTGATGGGTTAACCGTATAACTTAAACTTTAGCTTCTTTTTCGTAGTAAGACTTAATCCCTGCCACAATTGCGTTAGCTAAAGTCTCTTGATAAGCAGAGGTATTCAAGCGAGCGGCTTCTTGAGGATTTGACAAGAAGCCAAGTTCAAGGAGAACTGCTGGCGCTGTCGTTTCACGCAAGACTGCAAAGGTTTGACGTTTCACACCTTGGTTCTTAGCGCCAGTCGCATTAATCAGGCTAGACTGGATGACATTGGCCAAGGTATCACTCATGCTCAAACGAGTTGGATTAGCATGGTAGGTCGCATTAATGCGTGATGGGTATTCTGCATAAGGTTGATAATAATAAGTTTCGATTCCCTGTGCTGCTGAACTGCCTGAAGCATTGATGTGGATACTTACGAAGATATCCGATTCAGAGGCATTAGCTGCACGAGAGCGATCCGTCAAATCAACATAGGTATCGCTGGTACGTGTAGTCACAACTTGATAACCTTCTGATTCTAGTTTAGCTTTCACACGGCTTTTGATAGCCAAGGTCAAGCTCTTTTCAGAAATACCAAAGTACGAAGCTCCTGGATCATAGCCACCATGGCCAGCATCTAGATAGACAACCTTATTTAAAACATCGTAGTTTCCTCTTGATGCCGAACCGATTTTCTTAGGTGCTACCACATCAGCAGACGTAGCGCCAAAGCCGATATTCTTACCAGAAGCATCAACAATATAGCCATGAACGATATACTTGCCTGAATTCCACTTGTGCTGACTGGCTGAAATAGTCACCTTGTAGGAACCATCCTCCTGTTTTGTAGCATTATGCCAAACAAGATCATCCTGACCATTTTGCTCAGACCAAACAGGTATTACCACACCTGAAATACCGCTTGGATTCGTCAGATTGGTGATAAGAACATCAAAAGTTCCACGATTTTTATCATTATTAGTAATAGTCAATGTTCCTTGAGTCTTAGTGATATCAAGTGTCACTTGTTTGCCACCTAGGCCAATGAATTTACCATCATTGTCAATCAAATAGACATGAGAATTATAAAGGCCGCTATCACCTTTATGGTTGCTTGAACGAACAGTTACCTTATAGTCTCCATTAGCTTGCTTGGATGCCTTGTACCAAATGATATCATCTTGACCGTTCTTTTCTGACCAGGTTGGAACTAGGACTTCTTTGAAACCTCGTGGCGCAATCAATTTTGAGATAACAAGATCATAGCTACCAATAGCATTGTTGAGACCAGTGATAGCAAGGTCAGCTTTGGGATATTGACTCTCTACTCCTTCATTTTCTACGGTAGAAATGGAATTATTACACATTGCATCCCATTCATAAAGTTTATAGGCTTCGATCAAACGGATAAGTTTTCCGGGATAACTTGGATCTGTCGCATATCCTGCATTCTTCAGTTCTTGAGCCGCAATGCGATAATCTGTTTCATTCACAACTTTTCGGTAATTGTCTTTTCGCCACTCGGTACTCGTGAAAAATTTTGCATGGTCTACTACGCTATCATTCCATGAGGCATATTTTCGAAAAGCAGCATTGACTGTGATATAGTCACCATTAAGATATTCCTGTGTAGGTACAGTTACTATTTCTCCATGCCAGTCCTCTGAACCTTTAATACCAAAAAGATTATTGTTGGGAGCCTTAGCAAGTTCAGAGCTTCCCCAACCACTTTCTAGAATAGCTTGCGCTGCCGTGATAGATGGAAGGATTCCTTCCTTGGCTCCATCCATGGCTCCTTGCTTAATGGCACTAAGAAAATGACTTTGATTCTGATCAATTTCGCTAGTATCATCTGCCTCTTGATAAGAGCTTGTGGTCACAGAACTATTGGTTATGACAGCTATTTTTGAAGAATCTTCTAGACTTGTTTGCTTCTCCTCTAATACCTCTTCACTTTGTAGATTCATTTGACTCGTTGAATCATCGGGTACTCCTACTTCAGAGTAGCTTGCCGCATGATTATCAGTACTTTCTTTCAAAGATGAAGATGTATCAGTTGGCGACAACATTTCATCGGCTTTCGCCGAATGACCAGACATTCCTAAAAATAAGATTGTCAGCATGACACCGCACAATCCATAAGCTTTACTTTTCTTAAATCCAAAATGAAATCCTAATTGCATCTTAATTTCCTTCTCTACTTACAATTTCTGCTAATTCATTTTAAAACGATGAAACTATCAGTATCATAACGTCATAATATGAACCATCACCAATTTATTCGCAAAAAAAGCTAGAAACTTATCAAAAGTTCCTAGCTTTTTTAGTAGTATTGAAATATTAATCGACATCAACGAAACCAAAACGTGATAGAGGATACAATCTGAAAGAGATAACACCTTTAATTTGATCTTTGTCAATGAGACCAAACTTACGACTATCATCTGTATTGCGACGATTATCGTTCAGTACAAGGTACTGCCCCTTTTCAATCTTAGTTTGTTTATTATCTGTCAATGTTGCAATGGAAAAATCATCAGTGAAGAAATTCCCTGGTGAAACTGTCGCCAAATAAGCTGATTTACCCTTACTAATATAGGCTTCGTCAACTGACTTATCATTAACATAAAGGAAATCATCCATAGCTGTCACGCTCTTACCCTCATCAGCAATAACACGCCCAATGTATTCTTTACCATTAACTGTATAAAGAATAAAATCTTTTTTCTGAGGCTCAACATTTTTATTGAAAGTAACATAGTCACCAGCATGAATATAGTCATTAGCCTGACCTTCAGTCACACGGTGTGTTGAGAAGACAAAAGCTCTCAACAACAAAATCACTACAATGGCAAGAACTGCTATGATAATATTTCGAATTAAATCTCTCTTAACCATACTCACTCCTTATGGGTTCTAATAAAATCATAACATAAATAGAGAAATAAAAAAAGAGGGAGTGAGCAAGCTCGATGTATCTCTCCCTCTCTTAAAACCAATGATTAAAACGTTTCACAGCTTAATAGTCCTCAAGAAATGTTTGCATATTGACATCATCTGGAACTAAGGCAAGGTATTTTTCAGCCGTTGTACGCGCCTGATCCCTGTAACCAAATTCACGCAAAATATATGCATAATCATGGAGGAATTCAGGATTTTCAGATAAATCTTTAGCCAAATCTTGATAGATTTGATAAGCTTCTTCTTCATCATCAAGTGCTTGGTAGGCCTTGGCAATGTTCCAACGAGCCAAAACAGAATCAACTTCATAATCGGCTAAAGCCACTAGATCCTCGTAACGTTCTTCTTCCAAATAGAGCGTACTTAATCGTAAGATAATCTCGTCTTGGTCCTCAGCCAATGGCAAGGCTTGCTTCAAATAAGATTCAGCAGATTGAGTGTCATGCAACTCGTAGGATAACTGTGACGCTAGCAAAAGTAATTGAACATCAAAGGCATTTTTTGAAATCCCTTGTTGTGCCATTCGTAAAGCTTCTTCGGTTTTATGTTCTGCATGTAACGACAAGGCGTAAATATACTCATAACCTTCAAAGTCAGCAGACATGGTTTCTATCTGCTTAAAGTAAAAATTAGCTTTTTGATACTCTTCTTGATCATAGAGCAAAGTGGCTAACTCAAAAGCAACGGTATCATCGTACTCAATTTCAATAGCTTTTTCCAAAAATTCACGAGCAGCTTCAAACTTTCCAAGACTGGCATAAGACTTACCAATACGTTCATAAGTAGAAACGCCAGTCATCGCAAGAAGGTCACGATTATCTAATTTAGCATAGTAATGAATTGCTTGTTCAAAATTTCCAAGTTCAAACTCCATCTCAGCCAAACCAAAAATAATCAATGAGTCATCTGATAATTGACTTGCCTCCAACAACTTATCACGTGCCACATCAGTTAAGCCCTCCATTTGGTAGAGGTCAGCCTTTACAATTAAAGCAGACAAATAGTCGTCAGAGTCTTCAGGTATGGCATCCAAATAGAGAAAAGCCTCTTCAATATCACCATCTTCGGCAGCAATTTGTGCAAGATTGACATTAACCTCTGGAAAATCAAAGCGAACTTTTTCATAAATTTCCTGTGCCTGTGGTAAGAAACCAATAGATTCTAAGTATTGGCCCAACTCAACAAGAACCTCTGCAGGATCCTCTCGTAAAGCTTTTTTAAAATATTTGTCTGCGTGGTCTAAATCTTGGTTTCCAATAGAGGCAACCATTTTTTCACTATTTAACATCGTCTTTTTGTCCTTCATTTTCTAAATCATCTTGATAAAGATTACTTACAGAACGGTACCAATCAAAAATCTCTCTAACAACAACCTTGACAGAGGCATAAATTGGAATCCCCAATAAGACGCCCCAAACACCGTAAAGAGAACCTGCTGTCAAGAGAATGAACATAATGGTAATCGGGTGAATACTTAGTTTATTCCCCAAAACGAGTGGAGAAACAAAACGTCCCTCAATAGTTTGCTCAATGAAGAAAATGATGAGGACCTTGATCAACATAGCGGGTCCTTGCACCAGTCCCATGATTATAACTGGTACCATAGCAAGAAAGCTTCCCAGATAAGGAACCATGTTTAGAAAACCTGCCATAATACCGAAAGTCATACCATATCGAAGACCTACAATCTTAAACATAATACAGAACATGATGGCAACAACAATAGCGACTGTAACCTGGCCTTGAACATACCCTTCGAGCTGACTATTAATATCTGAAAGCATACGAACAGTTGTTTCACGAAAGCGAGTTGGTAAGGCTGAGACAAAGCTATGTTTCATCTTTTGGCTATCTCTTAAAAGGTAGAAGAGAATGAAAGGTGCCAAAATGATAGCTACTGTCACCCTTGCTACTGTGCTCGCAAAAGTTCCAACCCATGTCAAAGCCGATGAAGAAAAGTTCTCAGCATAATTGACCATTCGAGCTGAGAAATCACTAAGCATGGACTCTAAATCACCATGGAAGTTAGAAAGAATAGGGAGATTAATCCAACGTTCCGTTTCACTATTGGCACGTGCAATATATGATGGTGCATTTCGTATCAAGATCAAAATTTGATTTTGTAAGCTTGGAATAGCTGTTGAAATCCCCCAAACCAAGAGCAAGCCAAGGATAGCATATATGACCAAGATAGACATGGTTCGACTCAATCCCGTTCTTTCTACAAGTAGTACCAAAGGTTTTATTAAATAATAAAGGAGCATGGAAATAACCAATGGCAACATAATAATGGTCATAAACTGGATGACGGGTGAAAAAATGGGACTAATCTTGGTAAAAATCAAAACCGTCAAACCAATCAAAAGTAAGATGAAAAAGGCTACGACAGCCTGATTATTCAATATCCACTTAAAAAACCATGTTTCTGAAAAATCTTCTGTTTTTTTACGCTTCATAGTTCCTCCCTATTTATCATAAAATGTTACAGTTTTATCTACCAAGTTCTGGTTACGATCGTAGCTAAATTTTGCAGAGAAGAATGGTCTATCTTCAAGGATCCACTTAAAAATCTCATAGTCACCTTCCCAAGTTGGTTTAGATAAGACCTCATCATATGGTACCCATTCAAGCGTTCCTTCACGAGACTCCTCATCTGAGATGAGTTCTCCTTCAAAACCAGTTACCTTAAAGACATAGGTGTACCAATCATGACCAGGGGTAAATTCTGGGAAGGTAATCATACCTTTAAAATCCATCTCAGTCACTGTAAAATGTGTTTCCTCGAGAATTTCACGACGAGCACATTCATCTGGTGTCTCTCCAGCTTCTAGTTTTCCCCCGACAGAAATCCACTTTCCTTCATGAACATCATTAGGCTTTTTATTACGATGTAGGAGCAAAAGCTCCTTTCCATTGTCAATATAACAAATGGTAGCTAACTTTGTCATAATGCATCTCTTTTCCAATGTTTTTTAAATATTATACCAAATATGGGATTGGATTTGGGCTTTGAGCAGACGATTTTGAGATATAGTTGAAAATCTGCTTTTATGAATCTCCGGACAAACAAAAAGAGAACCAAAATAGTTCTCCTTTAATCTCTTAGTATTTCAAATAACGGCGCATTGCCATACGTGACCCAATCGAACCGATAATAATACCGACTGCGAAGAGGGTTCCGATAACCGCATAGACAAACCACTCTGGATCATACATCGAAATACCACCTTTGACAAAATCTGGATTCAAAGATGAGTAAACCATGTGATACAAAAGATAAATGAGCCCAGAAGGAATGATGGCACCAAGTGCTCCAATCCAAGCACCTTCCATCAAGTAGGGACGACGAATATATGAATTCTTAGCACCTACCAAACGCATGATTTGAATTTCAGTCGCACGTGACATAATGGTAATACGGATGGTATTTGAAATCAATAGGACAGCCACAATAGTTAAGAGTGCTGTGGCAATGATTCCCCAAAATTGAACACGTTTCATAGTGGACATCAGAATTTCAGTATCTGAGCCACCAAAGTTAGCATTATCAACACCCTGAATGGCTTTTGCTTCCTTGGCAACTCGACTCACATCATCTGGTGATTTCGTTTGGACGATGTAAACATCTGAAAGAGGGTTGGCATCTCCAGTAGCTGTCTCGAAACTTGAACCCATTGTTTCAATCAGTTGTTTCTTTTGTTCTTCTTTACTAGAGAAAGTAACCTTATCTACACCTTTGATTTTGGTCAAAGCATCATAAATCTTATGGTAGTCTTTATTAGCAACAATCTGTCCAGAAAGTTCCTTGACTGTTTTCGAGGCATCTGATGAATCTGGATCCAAGTAGACATTGACCTGAATATTCTTTTCAATATCTGAAGCCAATTTCTGTGTATTTAAGATAACAGATCCAAAGACACCTAAAAGTGAAAGAACAATCATTACCGAAAATACTGCCGTAAGTGTCGACAATAGATTACGTTTGAGATTTTTAATCGATTCTCCTAAATGGCGGAAAAAGCGTCTAATCATGGTAACCGTACTCTCCTTCCTCTTCATCACGAACAATACGTCCTTCTTCAATCGCTACGACACGATGACGAAGGTTATTAACGATAGTTGAGTTATGGGTTGCCATTATAATGGTAGTCCCTTGCAAGTTAATACGTTCAAGGACTTGCATAATTTCCCATGAAATCTCTGGGTCCAAGTTCCCTGTTGGTTCATCCGCAATCAACACTTTTGGATTATTGACGATAGCACGCGCAATAGCGACACGTTGTTGCTCACCACCAGACAATTGATTTGGGAATGAACGCATCTTGTGTTTAAGACCAACCAACTCGAGAACCTCTGTCACCCGTTTCTTGATATGACGAGGTTTCTCACCAATAACTTCCATGGCATATGCAACGTTTTCAAAAGCCGTTTTCTTTGGAAGGAGTTTATAATCCTGGAAAACAACTCCAATAGAACGTCTCAAGAGTGGAACATCTTTCTTACGAAGTCGAGTTAAATCAAACTCTCCAACCTTCATAGAACCACTCGTTAATTTTTCTTCTTGGTAGAACAAGCGAATTAAACTTGATTTACCAGCACCAGAAGGGCCGACTAAGTAAACAAACTCCCCAGAGTTAACAGACAAATCAATGTGTCTAAGGGCTGTTGTTGACTTATCATACTTCTTAGTAACATCTTTTAATTCAATAAGAGCCATAATGTCAGTATTCAACTACTAAAATAGCTGAAGCCTTCCTTTCATTGAGATAGAGTATCTAAATACTTAAAAATAGTATATTTTTACTATTCTTCCATACGCCACTTGAGGTAGGCATCGATGAAGCCTTCAATATCCCCATCCATTACCTTATCAACCTGGGCAACTTCATAGCCTGTACGGTGATCTTTAACCATGGTATATGGCGTGAAAACGTATGAGCGAATTTGGCTTCCCCAAGTGATTTCTTTCTTATCACCTTTCAAAGCATTCACTTCTTCTGCTTTCTTTTCTTGCTCCATTTGATAGAGCTTAGCTTGAAGCATCTTCATCGCACGGTCGCGGTTTCCGTATTGTGTACGGTCGACCGTTGAAGCTACAACAATACCTGTTGGAATGTGGGTCAAACGCACACCTGTAGAAACCTTGTTGACGTTCTGACCACCAGCACCACCTGAACGAAATGTATCCATCTTGATATCATCATCACGAATTTCAACCTCAATGGTATCATCCAATTCAGGCATGACTTCCACTGATGTAAATGAGGTATGACGACGTTTGGCAGAGTCAAATGGTGAAATACGAACTAAACGGTGGACACCCATTTCTGACTTGAGGAAACCATAAGCATTAGGTCCTTCAAAAGCAAGGGTTACAGATTTGATTCCAGCCTCATCACCAGCCTGATAATCCAAAGTCTCAACCTTGAAACCTTTGGCATTCCCATAACGTTGGTACATACGGAGTAACATATCAGCCCAGTCTTGAGCTTCTGTACCACCAGAGCCTGGGTGAATTTCCAGAATGGCATTGTTATGGTCATATGGTTCAGACAAGAGCAGTGTCATCTCGTAACTTGTCATAATCTTATCAAGCTTTTCGAGTGTTTCTTCAAGCTCTTCTTGAACACTATCATCTTCTTCCAACATTTCTAAATAAAGCTCTGTCTCGTCAGAGAGTTCTTGCATATTGTTGAAAGTTTCGTATTTCATTTTGAGCTCATTTAACTCTTGTGAGGTCTTTTGAGCTGCAATATTATCATTCCAAAAGTCTGGCTCAGTCATTCGGTTTTCGAGGAGCGCAATGTCCTCTTCCAAACGATCTAAGTCAAAGAGACCTCCCGAAGCTCACGAGCTTCTCTTGATTTTCAGAGATTTTTTGGCGAATTTCTGCCACTTCCATGGATAGGTTTCCTCCATTTTATAGTATTATGCTTAATTCTAGCATAAATCACTTAAATTTGCCATTTTGCACACACAAGCTCCCACTCCGCTTGGGATTCTTCATCCTTAGGTGACAGTTCCCTCATGTAATCTAACATAGCCTCATCGGGTTTCTTAACAATCTCACCGAGAGCCCAAATGGCAGTTGCTGTATGGATGGGATTATTATTCTTATCAATTATCTCCATCAGTTTGACAATAGCATTGCGATCATGTAGGTTAGCCAAGGCAATAATAGCATTACGTTGAAGAATATTCTTCCCGCGCCATGAACCGGCAATCATCCCAAATTTCTCCTTGAAGGATTTGTTGGTCAGCTCAAGAAAAGGAAGTAATTCGGGCATGGCAAGCTCAGGATCAATGTCCGAAGCCAGTGGATTATCGATACCTCTGTTATATGGACAGGAAATCTGACAAATGTCACAACCATAGATAACAGTCTTTATCTTCTTTCGAAACTCCATATCCATCATCCCCTTATCTTGGGTTTGGAAGGATAGGCAACGACGGGCATTCATGGTCCCATCGCCAATGAGACAAGATGTCGGGCAGGCATCCAAACAACGACGGCAATCCCCACAACCATAGTCAACTTCTTGGTCTGGTTCAATCTCTAGATTAGTGATAAGCTCACCGAGATACATGTAGGACCCATATTCTTTCGAAATCACTAGTCCATTCTTTCCGATAAAGCCAATACCAGCTCGCTTGGCCACTGCTGTATCGACCAGAGCTCCAGTGTCCACCATACCTTTATATTCGAAGTTTTCCGTCAGTTTTTCAATGCCTTCTGCCAAGCGTTTTAGTTTGTCCTGCAAAACATAGTGATAATCTAGACCCCATGAATTTGGAGTGATTTTGCCACGCTTATATTCTGTTTTTTGGGGTTGTTGTGGCAGCTTATGCGGATAGGCAACTGCAATGGAAATGATGGTTTTAGCTGATTCCAAGGTCAACTTAGGATAAATACGCTCTTCAATATTTTTATGTTCAAAACCTGTTGTTCGCCCTTCTTCGACACCAAGTCGAAGGGATTTTTCCAGATAGGCGAAATCATCGGCGGTAGTAAAACCAATTTTTGAAATGCCAATCTCCTTGGCCATCTTTTGTATTTCTAATTTGATATCCATATTCTTATCATAATGAAATTGTAGTCTAAGGGCAAGTATTTTCCACCATCTTCGTTTAAAGACAAGGCACGACCTTTTTGTTACAATGTTCCTATGACGAGACTTGCAGTAATGAGTGATTTACATATTGATATAAATCACTTTGAAACATATGAAATTGATACTCTTATAAAGTGCCTAAAAAATCAAGAGGTTAGCCATCTCCATATCGCTGGTGATATTTCTAACCATTATTTTATCGACACAAAACCCTTTCTACGAAAACTGTCTAAGGAGGTCAAGGTCACCTATAATTTAGGCAATCATGATATGCTTGATTTAGAAGATGACCTTATTGATAATCTTGATTTTCAGGTGATAAATTTAGGTAGTAAGACATTATTGGCTTTTCATGGTTGGTATGACTATTCCTATTCAGATGAAACGTTAGATAAGATACTTAAACGTAAGAAACAACTTTGGTTCGACCGACGACTTAAACGATTGGGGACTGATCCGGATATCTGTCAAACTAGTCTTAAAAGGCTAGATAATGTCTTAAGTGAGTTAGACACTAGTAACCTTATAGTTGCCATGCATTTTGTTCCTCACAGCCGCTTTACCATGACGCATCAACGTTTTGCACCTTTTAATGCCTACTTAGGCTCAGAAAAATTCCACCAGATTTTCGCCAAGCATGGCGTTAAAGATGTTGTTTTTGGTCATGCCCACCGCAGTTATGGGACGGTAACTATTGATGGCGTAACCTATCACTCGCGTCCTCTTGGATACCGACGAGAATGGGATTTAACCATCGACTTTGTTTCCAATCACCCTGAACTCAATCCTACTGGAACATGGAACCTCTCCAAACGTTACAACCTAGTCAAGAAACGGTCGGAGTTTTTAGAATATGAAAAAAAGGAACTGGCAAATGAGTTCCTTTCATCCATGACACTATTTGATTTGTAGAACGACTCTTTAGGAGTCGTTTTTTAGTCGGTGAAAAATCCCTGCTTTTGAAGGTCCTTCAAGGTATTCGCACGATTGGCAACGGATTGATCCATTGTCTTTGCAATCTGTGTTGTAAATTCATCAACTCTGTTATTGAGATCACGAAGGTCATAATACTCATGAACTTCAGCGTCGTAATCTTTTAGCTCCTCTAAGGGATGTTCTAAGTCTCGATAATAATTTTCCATATGAATGACGTGACGGGGTAAACGAGGTTTAAGCTGCGGTTCTTGATCTGGCCAACCAACTGCTAATCCTACTGCTGGATAGACATACTTTGGCAGTTTGAGAAGCTCTGAAAGTTTAGCGTTATCATTCAAGATACTGCCAAGGTAAACTGTTCCCATACCTAAACTCTCAGCAGCTACTACCACATTTTGAGCAGCAATCATTGCATCTGAAAAGGCCGAGATAAAGCGTTCGGGACTACCTTGCACTAAGGCTTCAGCACCCTTTGCCTCTGCAATCAGAGTGTTACGTCTTTGGTCTACAACAAATACAAAAAGATGACCAGCATTTGGAATATAAGGCTGATTCGCAATTTCAGCAATTTCTTCCTTCAATTTTTGATCAGTAATACTGATAATCGAATAGGATTGTCTAAAATTACTAGTTGCCGTATGTCTGGCAACATCAACCAGAAGGTCAACTTCTTCCTGTGTCAAAGCTAGAGGTTTAAATTGACGGATGCTGCGGTGATTGAGTTGTGTCTTAATGGTCTCGTTCATGGCCTTCTCCTTAACTTGTGATCATTTCTCTTTAATTATAAACAAGACTCCTCCTGAATTCAAGATGTGATAAGAAAAAGCCAGAGACCATTATCTCTGACTTTATGTTTTAAATAGCGTCTTTATCCTTACCAAGGGCACGTTGAATAGCTTTGACTAATTCAACCAATACCACAATCAAGAAGGAACCTACAATAACCGCAAGCCATTGTGTCAGACTAAGGTGTGACACATGGAAAAGGTTATTAAATCCAGGAACTACGATAGTTGCCATCAAAAGAACGAAGGCTACTGGAATTGCCCAGTTGAAAGTCTTGTTTCTAAAGAGACCAACTTTAAAGACTGATTGATAAACTGATTTAACGTTAAAGGCATGGAGCAACTGGATTAATCCAAGTGTGGCAAAGGCCATTGTAAGGGCATCCGCATGAATTTCTGCTTGCGTATGGTGCTCTGGGAAGGCAAGGCCCCAACCATATACTGCAAGAACAAGGATAGTTTGGAAGACACCTTGATACATAATCGCTCCGAAGACACCACCATCAAAGAAGTTTGATTGGCGACCACGAGGTTTGTGAGTCATAATACCTGGTTCAGCTGGCTCAACCCCAAGTGCGATAGCTGGAAGTGTATCAGTGACTAGGTTAATCCATAGAAGGTGTACTGGTTGAAGCACATCCCAACCAAACAGTGTGGCAAAGAAGATAATGAAAACTTCGGCCATGTTGGCTGACAAGAGGTACTGGATTGATTTTTGAATATTTGAGAAGACCTTACGCCCTTCTTCTACGGCAACAATAATTGTCGCAAAGTTATCATCGGCAAGAACCATATCTGAAGCCCCCTTAGAAACCTCTGTACCTGTGATTCCCATACCGATACCAATATCAGCAGTCTTAAGTGAAGGCGCATCATTAACTCCGTCACCTGTCATGGCAACAACCTTGCCATCATTTTGCCAAGCCTTAACGATACGAACCTTGTGTTCAGGAGACACACGCGCATAGACAGAGTACTGTTTGAAGACTTTTTGGAATTCTTCATCAGAAAGCTCATTAAGCTCAGCTCCAGTAAAGACATGATCTTCCGTATCATTTGGGTCGATGATACCAAGACGCTTAGCGATTGCTTCTGCTGTATCTTGGTGGTCACCTGTAATCATGATTGGACGGATCCCTGCTTCTTTAGCGACACGGACAGCTTCTGCTGCTTCTGGACGTTCTGGGTCAATCATACCTACCAAACCTGAGAAAATCAAATCAGACTCAACAACTGCAGATTCCAAGGTAGGAATGTCATTCGTTGTCTTATAAGCCATCATCAAGACACGAAGGGCTTGTTTTGCCAAGTCCTTATTAGTCGCAAGGATAGCTTGTTTGTCTTCATCCGTGATAGGACGAACCTCTCCATTGATTTCAATTTGAGTTACACGTTTGAGCAATTGGTCAGGCGCACCCTTGACGGCTACAAAGTATGTGCCATCCGCTTCTTTATGGATAGTAGACATGAGTTTACGGTCGGAGTCAAATGGCAATTCTGCCACACGAGGCTCTGATTTTAAGACGTCACGCACATCAAAATTGTGGTCCAAACCAAATTGAACAAGAGCTGTTTCCGTTGGGTCCCCAATTAGTTTACCATCTGGGTCTACCTTAGTATCATTGGCAAAGTTCATAATACGAAGGGTCGTATTATCAGCACCAAGTTCCGTAGAAGCGTTTTGCAATTGACCGTTTGTATAGATTTTTTCAACAGTCATTTGGTTCATGGTTAAGGTACCAGTCTTATCAGATGCGATAATTTCTGTTGAACCAAGGGTTTCAACGGCTGGCAATTTACGAACAATCGAATTGCGTTTAGCAAGGGTCGTTGTCCCAAGTGACAAAAGAATGGTTACAATGGCAGGCAAACCTTCAGGAATGGCTGCAACGGCTAGAGCAACGGCAACCATCAAGCCTTCAAGAGGCTGTTCGCCACGAATGAAGACACTAACCAAGAATGTCACCAAGGCAATAGCGACAATCAGATAGGTCAAGGTCTTAGACAGTTGCTCCAAGCTTTGTTTCAATGGCGTTTGTGATTCGTCTGCATTAGCCAGCATATCGGCAATCTTACCGACCTCAGTATACATACCAGTATTGGTTACAACCCCTGTACCACGACCGTAAGTAACGTTAGAGTTTTGGTAACCCATATTCACACGATCACCGATACCCGCCTCTGCGTCAACTGTCTCGGTAACGTCCTTTTCAACTGGAACGGATTCACCTGTAAGGGCTGCTTCTTCAATCTTAAGTGAGGCAGCTTCGAGCAAGCGCATATCCGCAGGAACAACATCACCTGCTTCAAGCAAGACGATGTCTCCAGGAACCAATTCGCGTGAATCAATTTCAACGACATGGCCATCACGGCGCACACGAGCCATAGGACTAGACATGTTTTTGAGGGCTTCAATAGCCGCTTCTGCTTGTCCTTCTTGATACACACCGAAGGCGGCATTCAAAACAACAACGGCTAAAATAATGCAGGCATCCGTCAAACCATGCATACCTTCTGTAATAACAGAAAGGGCGGCAGCGACAAGCAAGATGATAATCATCAAATCTTTAAACTGATCGATGAATTTTGACAAGAGGCTGCGTTTTTCACCTTCATCCAACTCGTTATAGCCATAGGCATCTAAACGTTCCTTGGCTTGTGCAGTAGACAAACCATCAACAGAAGTGTCCAAGTTTTTTAGGACTTCTTCCTCTCCTTGTGTGTAAAACAAGGCTTTATTTTGTTCTTTAGACAAAATAATCTCCTCCTTCTATATAGGGAAAAATGGCTAACAAGACTCTTTTCATATAAAAAATCATACAAAAAGAGACTTGTTTAATAAAAAACAAGTCTCGCTGTTTAAGAATATGCCGGAAATGTAAAATTTCGTAATGACGACATAATCGCAACTGTTAATCAAATCTCATGATTACAGTCACCTGCTACTCCCTTATTTGTACTAAACATTTTATCATAAATTATTCTTTATTCAAGCAAAATGATTCTATTTTTTCAAAAATTAAAACCAAGAAACTTCTAATTCATAATCAGCAAAAACGTCTTCTGTTTCTGGATGTTTCAATTGATAATGAATATCAACTGTCTGTCCATTTGGGTCATGGGCAAATAAACTAGTGTCTGTCAGAAAATGCTGGGTACCAAGCGGTGTCGGAATGTGGACCAAGGCAGGTACTTTAGCAGAAAAACGCATAATGGATTTAGGATTAGAAAAGCGTGTCATCACTAGCTCATCCTGATTCAACTTAATAACCACTTTTTCTTTCTCCGAATTATGGTGAACAAGATAGGTATAATCTCCTTTTTCCATAACCTCACAAGTGTGGATTTCTTCGATAATTTCCGTTTGATCGCCTACTTTAATTTTGTTTTTGATTTTAATTTCCATTGATTACTCCTTTCTGTTCTATAACTACTTTTTACTTAAGACGATAGCAACTCTAACCTCAAAGAGAGTTTCAACATTGCGTTTACCCTTTCTGCTTCAAGTAAACCACCTGGGTTTGTTTGACAAAGCCAATCTTTTCATACAAGCGTTTGGCACCTACATTGCTATCTTCCACTGCAATTTGAAAGGACTTGTCATTTTGCGCAATAAGTTGGTTGACGACTGATTTTGCTAAATAGCTTCCATAGCCTTGGCCACGATAGGCTTCTGCTACGGCAAGTCCATAAAGGTAGTTGCTATTCCCAGATAAATCAACCGTACAAACTCCAATCACTTGACCTTCTTTGAGTAGGATGTAAAGCAGGCTATCGGAATCCTCCAAGGCCTCTGTAATGTATCTGCGACTTACTTCAAGTGTTTCCTCTGCATCAGAAAAGGCTTGGTGGTGGAGTTGGGCAATTTCATCTAGGTAAGAAGGTTCAGCTAAGAGCACCTTGACATCTGAACGGGAATCCAGAGCATATGATGTTCTATCTCGCCCTAGCCAGGTTTCCGTCTCTTCATCCTCAACCAAACCCCAATAACTTGCCAAATCAGGATGATGATCGAGAAAAACACGCTCCGTCTGAAAGGTCACTGAGCGAATAGGGTAAGATACCAATTCTTTTTCAAAGCTTCTATACATAGCACGAGCAACCCCCTGACGACGATGACTAGGTTCCACTAGGATACTCACTTCAACGTTCTCATCATCCGCATAAACCGTTAATAAGCCAAGCAACTCTCCCTCTTGATAATAAAGGAAAAAGGCCGGCATATTGGGATTAAAATTAAGCATATTGGAGAGATAGGGTTCTCGAAAGGTCTGATCATGGGCTTGGCAGCTAGCAATCATTGCTTTTGCTGACTTCCGTTCTTGCTCCGTCAATTGGTTGGTTGCTCGAATCACTTTATCTCTCCTTTATTTGTCTGACCTTATTTTACCAATTAAAAAGCATTTGGGCAATTCTTACCTAATCTACTTCTTTAAAGAGACAATAATACTTTTCTCAGGAAGAACTATGACAAAGCGCCTAAATTTTAGTAAAATAGAAGGGAAACTAACTAAACGAAACAGGTAATTATTATGTCTATTAAACTTATTGCTGTTGATATTGATGGAACGCTTCTAAATAGCCAACGTCAAGTTACACCGGAAGTCTTTCAAGCGATCCAAGATGCTAAAGCTGCTGGTGTAAAGGTTGTTATTGCGACTGGTCGCCCTATTCCAGGAGTGCTTCCACTTCTTGAAGAGCTTAACCTCAACCAAGACGGAGATTATGTTATCACATTCAATGGTGGGCTTGTCCAAGAAACTTCTACTGGTAATGAATTAATTCGTGAGACACTCTCATACGAAGACTACCTTGATATTGAGGTTTTGGCTAACAAGCTTGGTGTTCATTCTCACGCCATTACTAAAGATGGTATCTACACAAGTAATCGCAATATTGGCCGCTACACGGTTCATGAGTCTACACTTGTTCATATGCCGATTTACTATCGTACACCTGAAGAGGTAGCTGACAAGGAATTTGTTAAGGCCATGTATATCGACGAACCTGAAATTCTTGATGCAGCTATTGCTAAACTTCCACAGGAATTTTATGACCGCTTTACTATTGTAAAATCAACACCATTTTACCTAGAAATTCTCAAGAAAACAGCCAACAAAGGTATCGCTGTAACCCATCTTGCTGAGAAACTCGGTCTTTCTAAAGAAGAAACGATGGCTATCGGTGATGAAGAAAATGACCGTGCTATGCTTGAAGTCGTTGGCTCTCCTGTTGTTATGGAAAATGGTAATCCAGAAATGAAGAAAATTGCGAAACACATCACAAAATCAAACGATGAATCTGGTGTCGCTTACGCTATTAGAAAGTGGGTTCTAGACTAATATGTATACCTATAAAACTGGACTCAGTACTTCTGAGCACGACCGCTTTGTTATAGATAGTCCTCAAACGAACTTATTGCAAAGTAGTTCATGGGCAAAAATCAAAGATAGTTGGGGAAATGATCGCCTTGGTTTCTACCAGGACGGTAATCTCGTTGCTGTCGCTAGTGTCCTTATTCAGCCACTTCCTCTAGGTTTTTCTATGATTTATATTCCTCGAGGCCCTATCATGGATTACAAGGATAAAGAACTACTTGCCTTTGTCATGGCTTCACTTAAGAAATATGCTAAAACAAAGCGTGCCCTCTTTGTTAAATTTGATCCAAGCCTCTTTGTGACTAAAAACTTGATTTCACAAGAAGCTGAAATTCGTGAAGAAACACTAGCTATTGCTAAAAATATCCAGTCCCTTGGCGTTGAATGGACTGGCCTCACTGAAGATATGGCTGAAAATATTCAACCACGCTTCCAGGCTAATATCCATAAGGAAGATTTCACTGAGGAACAACTCTCTAAGAGTACCAAGCAGGCTGTTCGTACTGCTCGAAACAAGGGGATTTCAGTCCAATTTGGTGGTACTGAACTTCTTGAACAATTCGCATCTTTGATGAAGAAGACTGAGGCCCGTAAGAACATCCACCTTCGTGGCATTGATTATTATGAAAAGTTGTTGACTACCTACCCAGAATCTTCTTACATTACACTCTCAACTCTTGATTTACCAGCTCGTCTCAAAGACCTCAATAAGCAACTCGAAAAGAACATTGCTGATGCAGCTAAGTTCACTGAAAAAACTAAACCAGGAAAAATCGAGAACAATAAACAAGAGCACAAGAGACTTAAAGAGGAAATTGACTTTCTTCAAGAAAAAGTTGATGCTGGAAATAAGACGGTCCCACTCTCTGGTACACTCGTTCTCGAATTTGGCAAGACGTCTGAGAATATCTATGCAGGAATGGATGAAGACTACCGTCGTTATCAACCAGCTATCCTGACATGGTATGAAACAGCTAATCATGCTTTTGAGCGTGGTGCCGAATGGCAAAACATGGGAGGAATAGAAAATTCACTAGATGGTGGCTTGTATAATTTCAAGTCCAAATTTAACCCACGTATTGAACAATTCATTGGAGAATTCAACCTTCCAGTTAGCCCTCTTTACGGACCAGCCAATTTTGCCTATAAACTCCGTAAGAAATTACGTAGCAAACATTAATAAAATATAAAATGAGACTCCATCTTGGAAGTCTCATTTTTTGATGATATCTTAGTCTTTATCAGGAATAACCTTAAATAAATAATAGGTGATGAAGACTGTCAAGCAAAAAAGTCCGATTTTCACCCAAAGTATAGGTGCAAAAAAGATTGAAATTCCCATCAAAACATAGATTTGGATGATAATCTTTTTCTTTCGTTCTTTGGCAATGGATTTGGTTTCTCTAAAATCGGCTACATAACTTTGATATAGCTTCGTATGATATAACCATTTCTCAAAACGTTTAGAACTTCTAGCAAAGCAAGCAATGGCTAAAAGTAGAAAAGGTGTTGTGGGTAAGATTGGAAGCGGAATTCCAAGAATTCCCAAACCTAACGACAACATTCCTAGAGAGAGATAAATTACTTTCATAAATACATTCCTTTTAAAAAGCTGCACTAAACGCATTAGTGTAGCTCTTCTGCTATGTTTTAAATATCTGTCAGTGGTGTCGCTGTGTCTGGTGAGGTATCATAAACCTTGAAGTCAGTTCCAACACCAAAGTCAGCACGTGCCAGCTGATTTTCCATCGTCATGTGGGCCAACTCCTTGATATTATTTTCTTTAGAAAGGTGACCCAAGTAGATCTTTTTAGTTTTGTTACCTATGGTGCGAATCATAGCATCCGCTCCATCTTCATTACACAAGTGACCTTGATCAGAGAGGATACGTTGCTTAGTTGACCAAGGATATGAACCTGCTCTGAGGATTTCAATATCATGATTGGACTCAATCAGATAGCCATCAGCATTCTCAATAATACCTGCCATGCGATCAGAAACATAACCCGTATCCGTCAGCATGACAAAACTTTTTCCATCTTTCATAAAGCGATAGAACTGTGGATCAATAGCATCGTGACTAACTCCAAAAGACTCAATATCAATGTCTCCAAAGGTCAGGAGCTTGTCACGAGAAAAAACATGTTTCTGGCTATTATCAATCTTGCCAAGCATATTTTTACTATCCATAATTTGCCAGGTTTTCTCATTGGCGTAGATATCCATGCCATATTTACGAGCTAAAACACCTACACCATGGATGTGATCCTTGTGTTCATGAGTAACTAAGATAGCATCCAGATCACTCGGATCACGATCAACTTCAGCTAGCAAACTTGTGATTTTCTTACCAGACAAACCAGCGTCCACAAGAATCTTCTTTTCTGGAGTCTCCAAATAAAAGGAATTACCAGTTGACCCTGAAGCCAAAATACTATATTTAAACCCTAAATCTGAGGCCATTTCTACTACATCTCCCATTCATCAACCATCATGGCATCCTTGTCATATGGAAGCACAATTGTAAAAGTTGAACCCTTACCATACTCACTCTTAGCCCAAATAAAGCCCTTATGTTGTTTAATAATTTCTTTTGCAATGGACAAGCCAAGACCAGTTCCACCCTGAGCACGACTTCTAGCCTTATCAACACGATAAAAACGGTCAAAAATTAACGGCAAATCTTTCTTAGGAATACCCAAACCTTGGTCAGAAATAGAAACAATCAACTGTGAATCAGTTGTCTTCATAGACACTGTAATCTTACCACCATCAGGCGAATACTTGATAGCATTATTAAGAATATTATCCACTACTTGGGTCATCTTATCTGTATCAATCTCCACCCAAATCGAGTTTACCGGATAATCTCTAATAATTTCGTAAGTTTTACCTGTATTGGTTTCTTGACTCTTAATCTGATCGAAACGATTCAATATATAGGTCATGAAGGCCGTGAAATTAGTCATTTCAACGTCAAGGTTGGTACTCTTATTGTCAATACGAGACAGTGCCAAGAGGTCAGAAATCATTCGCATCATACGATTGGTCTCATCCAAAGAAACTTTGATAAAGTTAGGGGCAATCTCTTCGTCAAGTGCACCATCATCAAGTGCCTCCAGATAAGATTTTACAGAAGTCAAAGGTGTACGCAACTCATGACTAACGTTTGATACAAAGAGTCGGCGTTCCCGCTCTTCTTTTTCCTGCTCAGTGGCATCGTGAAGGACGGCAACTAGACCTGAGATAAAACCAGATTCTTTACGAATAAGAGCAAAGTTAACGCGTAGGGTCACAAACTCATCGTTGGCATCTCGACGAGACAAATGAATCTCAGGAGTCTTAGATAACAATTCATTATAAGTATAGGGATTTTCGCCATCTAATAAATCTAAAATGGACATCTGTGTCGCTGTTTCAAAATCTAGATTCAACAAACGCTGAGCTGTGCTATTAATCATGGTAATTTGACCACGTCGATTAGTCGCAATGACTCCATCACTCATATAAGAGAGGACTGATGATAAGCGGTTTTTTTCCTGGGCTAGATTTTCATGCGTCAAACGAAAAACGTCCGATAAATCATTCAAGCTGTCAGCTAGCTCTAAAAGCTCTGAATCACCCTTTAAGCGTAACTCCTCATTATAGTTACCTGCCATTAGGGACTTGACTCTCTTGGTCAACTTTCGAATATTTTTGACTCGTCGATAATCACGATAAGCAAGAAAAATAAAGTAGAAAGCCACAAAAAGGAGCGTAAAGAGTAAGGCTAGTTCAAAGCTTGTGATGTTTAAGCCAATACTAGTCATAATTCTTCATATAATAACCAACACCACGACGCGTCAAAATATATTCAGGACGACTAGGTGTGTCTTCAATTTTTTCACGGAGACGACGAATGGTTACGTCAACCGTACGAACATCACCAAAATAGTCATAACCCCAAACAGTTTCAAGCAAATGTTCACGCGTCATTACTTGTCCCATATGAGTTGCCAAATGGAAAAGCAACTCAAATTCACGGTGTGTGAGTTCGACTTCATTTCCACGTTTTTTAGCAACAAATGCATCTGGAACAATAATCAACTCACCAATTGAAATCTCCTGCTTGCCTGAGTTAGAGCTTTCTTCTGCTGCTGTTTCAATAGTCTCTGTACGACGCAAGTGAGCTTTGATACGTGCCAACAATTCACGATTAGAAAATGGTTTCGTCACATAGTCATCTGCCCCAATTTCTAGCCCGATAACCTTATCAAACTCGCTATCCTTAGCTGAAAGCATGATAATTGGTGTATGACTTGTCTTTCGAATTTCCTTAGCGACTTCTAAACCATCTAGTTCAGGCAGCATCAAGTCCAGGATGACCAAGTCTGGTTTTTCAGCTTCAAACTGCTCCAATGCTTCACGACCATCAAAGGCCGTAACCACTTCATAACCCTCTTTAGTCAGATTAAACTTGATGATATCCGAAATTGGTCTTTCATCATCAACAACAAGAATTTTTTTCATATAAACACCTCATCGGTTTTCTTAAGTCATTCAATTTTGTAAAGTAGAAAACTTTACGTATCAAACATATTATACCAAAAAATAGGTTAAGGACCAAGTTTCTACTATAGATATTGAGCTAATATACAAGCTTTACTTGTTTTTTGAGATACCTTTGCTATATGTAATCGGTTAAAAGACGAACCTTATGATTGAATTTTCAAACATTTTTGACATTTTCCTACATATATAGTAAAATACACTCTTGTTATTACATATATTAATGTAAAATTTTAGGAGGCTCTTATGGCACTTATCGAATTTAAAAATGTTAATAAATACTACGGAGATTATCATGCACTTCGTGACATCAATCTAGAAATTGAAAAAGGACAAGTTGTGGTTCTCCTGGGACCTTCTGGGTCTGGGAAATCTACCCTTATCCGTACAATCAACGCCTTGGAATCAATTGATAACGGTACGCTTATCGTTAACGGACATAATGTTACGGAAGCTTCTGCCAAAGACTTGGTTGAGCTTCGTAAGGAAGCAGGGATGGTATTCCAGCACTTTAACCTCTACCCTCACAAAACCGTTCTTGAAAATGTAACCTTGGCCCCTATCAAGGTTCTTGGAATCAGTAAGGCAGAGGCTGAAAAGACTGCTGAAAAATTCCTTCGCTACGTTAACATGTGGGACAAGAAAGATTCATACCCTGGTATGCTTTCTGGTGGACAAAAACAACGTATCGCTATTGCCCGTGGTCTTGCCATGAATCCTGAGCTCTTGCTCTTTGATGAGCCAACGTCAGCCCTTGACCCAGAGACTATCGGTGACGTGTTGGCGGTTATGCAAAACCTTGCCAAAGGTGGCATGAACATGGTAGTTGTTACCCACGAAATGGGCTTTGCCCGCAGTGTGGCAGACCGTATCATTTTCATGGCTGAAGGTCAGGTTCTTGTGGATACTACGGATGTGGATGGTTTCTTTGACAATCCAACTGAACCTCGTGCTGTTCAATTCCTTTCTAAGATTATCGACCACAACTCTGATCGTGTCCAAGTGGATGCCTAAGGAGGGCTTATGTTAATCAAAAAACTTAGTCGCATTTTAGCTATCTCTGCTTTAGCATTTGTAGCAGTTCTCCTCTGGAACACTAAAAGTAGTCAAGCTGATGAAAGCAGTAAACTACTCAATAATGCTACAATTCAAAAAATTGTCAAAAAAGGGACTCTAAATGTTGGTGTCAAACAGGATGTCCCAAACTTCGGTTACTACTCAGCCAAAACCAATACCTATCAAGGTATGGAAATTGACCTCGCTAAGAGAATTGCCAAAGAACTTAAGGTTAAGGTGAATTTTACAGCGGTTACCCCTCAAACACGTGAGGCCCTTATGGATAATGGGACTATTGACATGCTTATCGCTACTTATACTATTACAGATGAGCGTAAAGCTTCATATGCCATGTCAAATCCTTACTACTATGACCAAATCGGTTTCCTCGTTCAAACCAAATCTGGCTATAAGAAACTTTCTGACCTTAACGGTAAAACTATTGGAGTGTCTCAAGGATCATCTGCCAAAGCCGCTGTTGAAGAGTACGCTTCAGCTAATAACCTTAAGTTCAATTATGTCCAACTCGGATCCTATCCTGAGTTAGCCGTATCACTCTATGCATACCGTATTGACGCCTTTGCTGGTGATAAATCAATCCTATCAGGTTACGAAAGTGATAAAACCAAAATTCTTGATGAAGGTTTCAAAACACAAGAATACGGTATTGCTTCAAGCAAGTCTAACCAAGAGTTGATTGATTATACCAACGATTTGTTGGCTAAATGGCAAAAAGATGGTAGCCTTCAAAAGCTCTACGATAAGTATCACTTGAAACCGGCTAAGGCTGAAGATAAATAGAAAGGAGTCCTGAATTTATGTATCTTTTAACTGAAACGGCTAGTCCTTTCGCTCTTGAACGTTGGGCTGCTTTCTTCGCTAACTTTGGACAATTTGCCAAAGGTTTCTTCTATACCCTTGGCATTTCGATTGGTGCCTTGATTGTTGCCCTTCTTCTTGGGCTCATCTTTGGTGCTATGAGTTCGACTCACAACAAGGTACTTCGTGGTTTCTCACGTGTTTATGTCGAAATTTTCCAAAATACCCCTTTGCTCGTGCAATTTGTGGTCGTCTTCTATGGGATTTCAATCTTGACTGATGGCCATGTCATGATTCCAATTTCATTGACAGCCATCCTTTGTGTGGGGGTCTACACAGGAGCCTATATCTCTGAAATTATTCGTACAGGTATTGAGGCGGTTCCTAAAGGTCAAACTGAAGCGGCTTTGTCTCAAGGATTCACCTACGCTGATACCATGCGTATCATCATCTTGCCTCAAGCAGTCCGTACTATCTTGCCGCCATTGACCAACCAAGTGGTTAACTTGATTAAGAATACTTCTACAATTGCCATTATTTCTGGGGCTGATATCATGTTCACTGCTAAGGCTTGGGCTTATGATACCACTAACTATGTGCCGGCCTTTGCCGGAGCTGCCTTCCTCTACTTTATCATGTGTTTCCCTCTAGCTACTTGGGCACGTCGTAAAGAAGAAGAGAATAAGAAAGCTTACTAAGGAGGTCCACTATGTCAGAAGTTTTATCAGCTACTAACCTTAAATTCTTGGCACAAGGGATGTGGACGACCCTTTACTTGTCTTTCTTCATCATTGTGCTGTCTACCTTGTTCGGAACTATTCTGGCGGTTATGCGTAACGGAAAGAATCCTATTCTTCGTTGGATGGCTTCTATCTACGTTGAGTTCGTTCGTAACGTTCCTAACTTGCTTTGGATTTTCATTATCTTCTTGGTCTTCCAGCTTAAGTCTACGGCGGCAGGGATTACCTCTTTCACGGTCTTCACTTCAGCGGCCTTGGCGGAAATCATTCGTGGGGGACTGAACTCTATCGACCATGGCCAAACGGAAGCCGGCTTGTCTCAAGGGTTTAACAACAGACAAATCTTTATTTACATCATCTTCCCACAAGCTATTCGTAAGATGTTACCATCTATCATTTCTCAATTCGTAACAGTTATCAAGGATACTTCTTTCCTTTACTCTGTTATCGCCTTACAAGAATTGTTTGGTAAGAGTCAAATTTTGATGGGTGGTTACTACGAGCCTAGTCAAATCTTTACCTTATACGGTATTGTGGCTTTAGCTTATTTCGTGGTTAACTTTGCTATTTCTAGCTACTCTCGCTACCTCTCTAAACAATGGGAGCAAGCTAGTGAATAAAACAAAAAACTCACCTACGGGTGGGTTTTTGTTTTTCTCATATTTATATCAAAAAATGATTAATTATTTAGTAAAAACCGAACGTTTTGAAAGAATATTCGGAATTTTTTGACTTTCGACTTTACTTATGCTAAAATTCAATATATGTTAGAAAAGCTAACAAGTAAATCCATTATAGGAGGCTCTTATGGCACTTATTGAATTTAAAAATGTTAATAAATATTACGGAGATTATCATGCACTTCGTGATATCAATCTAGAAATTGAAAAAGGACAAGTTGTGGTTCTCTTGGGACCTTCTGGGTCTGGGAAATCCACCCTCATCCGTACAATCAACGCCTTGGAATCCATTGATAACGGTACGCTTATCGTTAACGGACATAATGTGACGGAAGCTTCTGCCAAAGAGTTGGTAGAATTGCGTAAGGAAGCAGGGATGGTATTCCAACACTTTAACCTCTACCCGCACAAAACCGTTCTTGAAAATGTTACCTTGGCACCTATCAAGGTTCTTGGAATCAGTAAGGCAGACGCTGAAAAGACTGCTGAAAAATTCCTTCGCTACGTTAACATGTGGGACAAGAAAGATTCATACCCTGGCATGCTTTCTGGTGGACAAAAACAACGTATCGCTATCGCCCGTGGTCTTGCCATGAATCCTGAGCTCTTGCTCTTTGACGAACCAACTTCAGCTCTTGACCCAGAGACTATCGGTGACGTGCTTGCAGTTATGCAAAAGCTTGCCAAAGGTGGCATGAACATGGTTGTCGTAACCCACGAAATGGGCTTCGCCCGCAGTGTGGCTGACCGTATCATTTTCATGGCTGAAGGTCAAGTTCTTGTAGACACTACGGATGTGGATGGTTTCTTTGACAATCCAACTGAACCTCGTGCGGTTCAATTCCTTTCTAAGATTATCGATCACAACTCTGATAATGTCCAAGTGGATGCCTAAGGAGGTTGCCTATGATTTTCAAAAAAATCTTACGTTACCTAACTGTTGCAAGCTTGGCAGTTCTCACTATTTTTCTTATCACGAGTCACAAGACTAAGGCGGAAGACACTAGTAAGCTTCTTGATAGTAAAGCCGTCCAAAAGATTGTTAAGCGAGGGACACTCAATGTCGGTGTGAAGCAAGACGTTCCTAACTTTGGTTACTATTCTGCTAAGACTAATACCTACGAAGGTATGGAAGTTGATCTTGCTAAGAAGATTGCTGATGAGTTAAAAGTTAAAGTGAATTACATCCCAGTAACGACGCAAACCCGTGAACCACTTATGGATAACGGAACTATCGACTTGCTTATCGCTACTTATACCATCAATGATGAACGTAAGGCTTCTTACGCCATCTCAACTCCTTACTACTATGACCAAATCGGTTTCTTGGTTCTTAAGAATTCAGGTATTAACAAAATCTCAGATTTGAATGGTAAGACTATCGGTGTTTCTCAAGGGGCGTCAACTAAGGCTGCTTTGCAAGAGTACGCTTCAGCTAATAACCTTAAGTTCAATTATGTCCAACTCGGATCTTTCCCAGAATTGGCTGTTTCTCTTTACGCTCACCGTGTAGATGCTTTCTCAGTTGATAAATCTATTCTCTCTGGATATGAAAGTAAGAAAACTAAAACCTTAAAAGAAGGTTTCAAAACACAAGAATACGGTATCGCTTCAAGCAAGTCTAACCAAGAGTTGATTGATTATACCAACGATTTGTTGGCTAAATGGCAAAAAGATGGTAGCCTTCAAAAGCTCTACGATAAGTATCACTTGAAACCGGCTAAGGCTGAAGATAAATAGAAAGGAGTCCTGAATTTATGTATCTTTTAACTGAAACGGCTAGTCCTTTCGCTCTTGAACGTTGGGCTGCTTTCTTCGCTAACTTTGGACAATTTGCCAAAGGTTTCTTCTATACCCTTGGCATTTCGATTGGTGCCTTGATTGTTGCCCTTCTTCTTGGGCTCATCTTTGGTGCTATGAGTTCGACTCACAACAAGGTACTTCGTGGTTTCTCACGTGTTTATGTCGAAATTTTCCAAAATACCCCTTTGCTCGTGCAATTTGTGGTCGTCTTCTATGGGATTTCAATCTTGACTGATGGCCATGTCATGATTCCAATTTCATTGACAGCCATCCTTTGTGTGGGGGTCTACACAGGAGCCTATATCTCTGAAATTATTCGTACAGGTATTGAGGCGGTTCCTAAAGGTCAAACTGAAGCGGCTTTGTCTCAAGGATTCACCTACGCTGATACCATGCGTATCATCATCTTGCCTCAAGCAGTCCGTACTATCTTGCCGCCATTGACCAACCAAGTGGTTAACTTGATTAAGAATACTTCTACAATTGCCATTATTTCTGGGGCTGATATCATGTTCACTGCTAAGGCTTGGGCTTATGATACCACTAACTATGTGCCGGCCTTTGCCGGAGCTGCCTTCCTCTACTTTATCATGTGTTTCCCTCTAGCTACTTGGGCACGTCGTAAAGAAGAAGAGAATAAGAAAGCTTACTAAGGAGGTCCACTATGTCAGAAGTTTTATCAGCTACTAACCTTAAATTCTTGGCACAAGGGATGTGGACGACCCTTTACTTGTCTTTCTTCATCATTGTGCTGTCTACCTTGTTCGGAACTATTCTGGCGGTTATGCGTAACGGAAAGAATCCTATTCTTCGTTGGATGGCTTCTATCTACGTTGAGTTCGTTCGTAACGTTCCTAACTTGCTTTGGATTTTCATTATCTTCTTGGTCTTCCAGCTTAAGTCTACGGCGGCAGGGATTACCTCTTTCACGGTCTTCACTTCAGCGGCCTTGGCGGAAATCATTCGTGGGGGACTGAACTCTATCGACCATGGCCAAACGGAAGCCGGCTTGTCTCAAGGGTTTAACAACAGACAAATCTTTATTTACATCATCTTCCCACAAGCTATTCGTAAGATGTTGCCATCTATCATTTCTCAATTCGTAACAGTTATCAAGGATACTTCTTTCCTTTACTCTGTTATCGCCTTACAAGAATTGTTTGGTAAGAGTCAAATTTTGATGGGTGGTTACTACGAGCCTAGTCAAATCTTTACCTTATACGGTATTGTGGCTTTAGCTTATTTCGTGGTTAACTTTGCTATTTCTAGCTACTCTCGCTACCTCTCTAAACAATGGGAGCAAGCTAGTGAATAAAACAAAAAACTCACCTACGGGTGGGTTTTTGTTTTTCTAGATACTAAAAACGACTCCAACCGGAGTCGTTTGTTTCATTAATTCACCGTTACTTTCCCTGAATAATAATCTAGGGTAATTCCCTGTTGGACATTTGGCACGAAGACATTGAACTCAAGCGAGCCATCTGCTGACTTGGCTTCAAGATGTGATCCTGATGGAATCAGGTTATCCCCTTCATAAATGAGGGTAACGCGGTAACGGACACGTTTATTTTTATCCTGAGCTTTACGTACCAGGCTTTCATAATAGTTTTGGCCTGTGGAAGTTTCGCTATTAGCTTGGTTAGCCCAAGCAGTTTGAACGGCAATATTTTCTGGGTTTGAAGTCGAAGCATCAAATCCTTTGAGACCACCTACAAGTGCATAACCTAACAAATGGCCTCGGTCTACGGCATGGCTATACTCTCCTGAAAGATTGTGAACTTGATGCCATCCAGCTGGTGTCCAAGAAGTTGAGCCATTCCCTGTTTCTTGACGATTTTTGTACTGTCTGGTCGCTTTACTTAACAAGGCATTCGCAACTGTAGGAACCGTTTGTCCTTGAACCGTTTTAACTTGGTTATTAGCGTAGGGTTGGCTAGATACCTTAGCATTAAGATTGGTCTTATTTCCATTAACAATATAAGCCCCTGCCCCATTCCATTCTATGGTGTTTCCTAGTTGACTCTTGACGGAGCTGGTCATCACCGTCTCAGCAAGCTGCTCTTGTGGCGTAGACTTCCCACTTGTTGAGCCGTTTGATTTGACGGAGTTATTGGATTTTCCCGAGACTAGACTGGCTACCTGCTTGATTGGATTGTTAGGTGAGAGCTTACTGCTCGTCCCAATGTAACCTAGAACCGCTATCAAGACCGCTATTAGTAACGAGACTAGCTGACGTTTCTGTTTATTTGTTAAAGATGTCTTTCTTTTTGCCATTGTTCTCTTTCTTTTATATGAATGTCATGACTAAAGGAGCGGGATTACTTCCCACTCCCTTTTATTTTCCTGTAAATTTAGCAACAATTGCCTGCCAAGTTTCTGGTTTTAAGATGCTTATCGGATCCTTGCCCTCTCCTAAAACAGCATAGCCAATCATCAAACCGATAGCTAGAAAAGCAAGGCCAATCACACACACACTCAAAACAAGTAATAATTGACGAAAAACATAGCCTTTACCAGTTTCCATACTAAGCCTCACTTACACGTGAAATATTTGCTCCTAGTTTAGCTAGTTTCTCATGGAATTGATAGTAACCACGATCCAAGTGTGTCAATTTACCAACAATCGTTGTTCCTTCAGCTACCATTCCTGTAAGAATAAGTGCTGCCGAAGCTCGAAGGTCAGTAGACATGACTTGAGCACCTTGAAGTGGCAAACCACCGTGAATCATAGCCGTGTCACGAAGGATTTCTGAATGAAGTCCCATACGACGCATTTCTTCCAAGTGTTGGAAGCGATTCTCAAAGACTGTCTCAATCATGGTTGATTCACCGTTTACCACTGCCATAAGTGCTGTAAATTGAGCCTGCATGTCAGTTGGGAAACCTGGGTGAGGTAGGGTTTTAACAGTTACTGGTTTCAATTGAGAAACATCAGATTTAACACGAATGCCGCCTTCTTCTTCCTTAACATCAACACCCATTTCCAATAATTTTGAAATCAAAGGACGGTTATGTTCCAAGATAGCATCTTTGATGAGGACATCTCCAGAAGTCATAGCCGCTGCTACCATAAAG
Source organism: Streptococcus parasalivarius (assembly GCF_054785155.1). Classification (NCBI taxonomy): domain Bacteria; kingdom Bacillati; phylum Bacillota; class Bacilli; order Lactobacillales; family Streptococcaceae; genus Streptococcus; species Streptococcus parasalivarius. The sequence goes on along the minus strand of NZ_BAABOB010000002.1, from coordinate 23,951 downwards.
GTACCTGCTTCAATACGGTCCTGAACAACTGCATGTTTAGTACCATGGAGAGCTTTAACACCTTTAATCACGAGTGTTTCAGTTCCAGCACCTTTGACGTCTGCTCCCATCTCGTTAAGAAGAAGGGCCAAGTCTACAATTTCTGGTTCACGCGCAGCATTTTCAATGGTTGTAACTCCATCAGCCAAAGTGGCTGCCATCATAAGGTTTTGAGTGGCACCGACAGATGGAAAGTCCATATAAATAGTTGCACCTTTTAGTTTTTCTGCTGACGCAGTGATGTCACCACCAACTTGGGTAATTTTAGCACCCATTGCTTCTAAACCTTTGAGGTGGAGGTCAATCGGACGGCTACCAATCGTACAACCTCCAGGCATTGAAACCTTCGCGTGGCCATTGCGGGCAAGAATTGGTCCAAGTACTACGATAGACGCACGCATCTTGCTCACATACTCATATGGCGCCTGATCAAGAATTTCTCCACTAGCATCAACGACAACGGTATTGTTTTCCTCGTCAAAGTCTACAGCAATATCTAAACCACGAACAACATTATTCATCGTGTAAACATCTGACAAGATTGGAACATTAGTTAAGGTTGTTTGACCTTCCGAAGCCAAGATAGTCGCTGCCAACAAGGGAAGGACAGCGTTTTTAGCACCTTCAATGACAACCTCACCACTTAATCGAGTGTTGCCACCCTGCACAATAATTTTATCCATAGGGATTCCTTTCAAGGGTCATTTTCATCTTTTTGTATTATATCAAAAGTCTTTTAAAATCACTAATTTAAGAAATCGAGCTAGCCATATTCTGTCCAAAAGCTAAAACCGACAGAATAAAGGAACTGATAAGATAGCCTAAGGCAATACTAATAAAGAGCAAAAAGAGTTTCAATTTACCAGTATTTTCAATCGGATTTTTGATGATTTTTGCCCAATCAAAGAGGCTAATCAGCATATGGTAGCTCAATCCTATAAATACAAGGTGACTCGCCAAAGTGACGAATTGATTAATAATAGTCATAATTTCATTATACCATAGAAAGCTAAGCTAAAACATAAAAAGAGGGTGAGACAGTTATAAATCTGTAATCATTTAGTGACTGCTTCCACTCCTCTTCTCTTTATTTTTAAAGCTACTAGATTAGGGATACTTTAAAATAATCTAGTGCTTATCTTACACTCTCTAGGGACTTATAATTTGAGTTATGCAACTTAGTCTTCATAACCGTTAGGGTTAGTCGTTTGCCAACGCCAAGAATCTCTAACCATTTCTTTCAAGGTCTTCTTAGCTTCCCAGCCAAGAACTTCTTTGGCCTTTTCAGGAGAGGCATAGCAAGTAGCAATATCACCAGCACGACGTCCTTGAATACGGTATGGAATAGCAACCTTGTTTTCAGCTTCGAAAGTCTTAACGAGATCCAATACGCTATAACCATGTCCAGTACCCAAGTTGAAAATCTCAGCACCTTTATGACTCAAATTATATTTGACAGCAGCCAAGTGACCTGAGGCCAAGTCAAGGACGTGAATGTAGTCACGTACACCTGTACCATCTGGAGTTGGATAGTCATCCCCAAAGACGTTAAGCTCAGGAAGTTTACCGATAGCTACTTGTGTAATATATGGCATAAGGTTGTTTGGAATACCGTTTGGCAATTCCCCAATCAAACCACTTTCATGAGCACCGATAGGATTGAAATAACGAAGATTTGTGACTGACCATGACGGATCTGAAGCAGCTACGTCTGTAAGAATTTGTTCCATCATCAACTTAGTATAACCGTATGGGTTGATAGCTGATGTTGGCATATCTTCCGTCATTGGAGAAGGATTATTGGTACCGTAAACTGTTGCACTTGAACTGAAGACGATGTTTTTAACATCATATTCTTTCATTTTTTCAAGAAGAGTAATGGTACCACTGATATTGTTTTTATAATATTTTAAAGGTTTTTGGACAGATTCCCCCACTGCCTTGAAGGCCGCAAAGTGAATAACTAACTCAATATCTTCATTTGTAAAAACCTTATCCAAAAAATCAGTATCTAAAATGGAACCTTGATAAAATGGAAATTTTTTACCAGTAATCTTTTCCAAACGTTCAAGAACTGCTGGCGAACTATTTGAAAAGTCGTCAACTAAGACTACATCGAAACCTGCATTAAGGAGTTCAACGGTTGTGTGGCTACCGATATAGCCAGCTCCTCCTGTAATTAAAATAGACATTTATTTTTCCTTTCTTACTTGTCAGTGCCTTTTTGATCCTTTTGAATCGTTGCTAATTTGGGCATGACTTCTCCTTCAAAACCTTTCATGGCAAAATGAACCGAAGGCTCTTGTGTCATTGGAGATAGAATTCCTAGCTTCACCTGATAATTCTGATCTTTGGAATAGGCGAAGCTTGCCATAAGTTCAGTTGTTTGATCTGGAAGCAATTCTGACAAACGACAATCAAGTTGTTGGGCTTGAAGAACCTTGCCATTAGCATTACACAAGTATAATACCACAGGCCAATCCCCATATAAAGGGGCAACCCCAGAATTTTCCAAATTAAGGGTAATATCAACCTTGCTTTCTCCTTTGGAGATTGTCAAACCTGATACCCAGAGGCGGTAGCCCATGTTTTTCAAGAGTTCCTTATAAGCAGCTTGCCCATCACCAATATCTTCAGCAACCTTTGGCCCTAAGAATGTCAAATGCGCTACTTTAGCCTCTTCTTGAAGCTCTGCTAGATTATTTCCAAGTAGGTTAGACATAGACTGTGAACTTGTCAATTCACCACCGATTGGCGCCTTTTCCCAAGCATTAGGCATGGCTTTCAAGGCAGCTTTCTCTTGTGTTTGATCGTATGATCCACCATTTTGAATCCAATTTAGCCAAGTTTTAGTTGCTGATTTATCTCCGAAAACATCATTGTAGATTCCAAATTCACCTTCCAAGCCTGTATCAAAGGGTCTTCTCATAAGAAGCTTTGCTTTAGGAAAAGCTGGTTGAAACGGTGCAATGTAGTCCTTACGAACCTCTTTTCGTGGAAGCTGACGAATACCAGCATTTGAGTGAACATGCCACTCACCCCAGTGCCCCAGGCCACCAAGCTCGATATAAGCAATAAACTCATCATTGCCCCAACGCTGTCCCATCGCAGTTACAGCATCTTTATAGTATTTTCTAAGCAGTTTATTTTGGTAATTGGGTGAAAATCCCTTACCGTAGGATGTGTCATAAACATCCCCAAGGTCAGAAATTTCATTTCCCAACCAATCAGGGATATCCTTATGACTTGATTTGCCAGGGTAATCTAACAAGAAACGTAGGACGACCTGCTTGCCTTCTTTCTTCCATCGTTTGAACTGGTTACTTTCTTCAATCGTTTCCCAGTCATAGTGGCCTTTTTTAGGTTCCAATTCTTTCCATGTAATATCAACATAGACAAGATGAACATCCTCTGACACCGTTTTTTCTTCCGCTGAAGGGACATAGCCCATGAGCGGATTGCCAAAACTCTTGTCTGAGAGGGCATATTCAAATTTGGTACCTGTATTTCTGGTATTCAAATACACAAATAATACATAAAGACCACTCGTAACGATGATTAGACAGATGACAAGCCAAAGTTTCTTCTTTCGACTACTCCAACTCTTCTGCTCACGTCTTCTAGCCATGGTACTCGCCGTTGTATTGGATTAGCGTAAGGTCTTTGACACCATCGATAGATTTGATATTTTCAACGAAGGTAAGGTCGTTATTTTTCACAAAGACTTCAATTGCTATCTCAACACTATCTTTTCGCATGGTTTCAGACTTGATAAAATGCTTGATACGACCAAGTTCTTGAACGACTTTGTCACCAGTATGGTCACCCTCATAGTGAACCACCGCAATATACACTTTACCGGTCTCTTGCAAGCGGCTAAAGACAATAAGCATCAGTAGGATAACGATAGACGTTACAACGGCTAGGACATACATGCCTGCCCCTACGGTAATCCCAGAGGTAATTGCCCAGAAAAGGTAGAGCAAATCCATAGGATCCTTAACAGCGGTACGGTAACGGACAATAGAAAGGGCACCGACCATACCAAGTGAGATAACGATATTTGAACTGATTGCCAGTGTTACCATTGACGTAAGCAAGGTCATACCGACCAAGGTCATGGCAAAACTGCGTGAATAAATAACGCCTGTAAAGAAATGCTGGTAAACCTTATAGATAAAGGCTCCAATCAACAAGGCAAGTAGCAAGACGATAACAATACGAAACGGTGATTGCGTCGCATAGTTATCAGACTGCAGAATAGATTTTTTTATAAAGTCTTGAACACTCATAAACTCCCCTTTTTATACTAAGTTCTTCCAAACTTAGCCTCTTCCTATTTATATATTCCCATCTTCCCAGTATTCAAAACCATTTAGATACTGAGATTTTTCATAAGCCAACACGTATTTAGAGACAGCCATCATGTCTGCTTTCCCGGGCAAGACACTTTGAACAATCTTTGGCAGATACTCTGTATACTTGACTTCAAAAACCATTTTTTCTGGATCAATAACTGGAATTGTTGGTAAGTCCGGATCAAAAATATCAAAACTTCCAACCGCTACTCTGACATTTTGGTCAAAGGTTAAGCGAACTGTCCCAAAATCATAGACCCACGGCTCTCGCTCATAGTCAACGATGGTCCGCGGACGCATCATATTACTAACGCACTCATAGTAAAATTCCTGACATAAAGGATAAGGACTCTTCAAGAGAAAGTCATAGTCCCCGTCAATGATTTTATAGACTTCCTCAACGGTTAAAGGCGCATCCTCTTTCAAAATATAGGTATCTACCTTTTTCTTACGTTCTAGTTTGATACTATTGGTTCCGAAATTATAGATTCGAATCCTATATTTTTTTCGAACTAGGATACCCGCATCTTTTTCAGCATAGGCGCTATTCCAGTAGTCGTCAAAGTACAGACTACGAATGGTATAGCCACCATTTTTTGCATGCTTATCCAACTGAATTAAATGTTTAAAACGCTCAGTCAGCAAAGCCTTTTCTGGTTCACCAATGACGTATTTCAACTCATGGCGAAAGGGCTTCTCTTTAGTCTTCATAACCATCTACCCCAATTTTTCCATCTTCGAGGACAAAGAAGCTCATGATACCAAATTGTTTAGAGTTGTCACTATTGATATAGTAGTCAAAGGCACGTTGTGATTGACCAGCTTCGTTAGTGGCAGTCACGCGCACGAAGTATTGACCCTTAGGTAAGGTATCTGTTTCAGCACTTAGAGACTTGAGGCCAGATTTTTCAAAGACCTTGTCTTTAAATTCATAGTCTTTAGCTAATTCTACAGTGTAAGTCAACTTGCTGTTATTGAAATCGTAAGAGGCACCCCAACTTAATTTCAATTTGTTATTGGCCACTTCCGGCTTATTGATAAAGAATGGTTGTGGTTTTTCAAGACTTGTTTTATAAATCTTGTAGTTGTTCTCCAACTCATTTGGCAAATCTGCCAAAATCTTGTCGTAATTGTCAGGAGTTGTCTTAGCATGCATTTGGTCAGGCATCTTAGCTAAGTAAGGTCTAATGACTGCTGCGTATTCATTACTCATAGAAGTAATCTTATCACCAGTAATCGTCTTACGTAGCTCATCCATCTTCTCATCTAGTCCCTTGCGGAACTCTTTTGATTTGAGCAAGCGTTGGAAAAGTTGGTTCCCCCAATAGTTGCTAACACCGACTTCCCAGCTATTGGCTTGGTCGCTGTCCTTACTTACCAAACGACGTTCATTCTTCATCAAGATACTATCGTTATCCCAAGGAATGATGTACCATTTGGTTGAGTTTTGTGGGCTATAGAGATACATGTTACGACTCTGTGTATCATCGTTACCAAGTAACATCTGGAAGGCCATCCAATATTGGATATTCTCAGGATCTACATACTTGTCCATGATGGTTTCAACCTTCACCGATGGATCGTTGAGCTTGGTGAGAAAATCAATAAGTTTGGTGTGATCATGGCTACCTTTGATTTCCAAAAGTTTCTCGAATTTATCCTTGTCGAATTTAGGATCTTCTTCTTTAACAATCGTATCTTCATAGCGGAAGAATTCGAAGAAGTTTGGTTTATAAAGGTTGGCATTTTCATCCAGACCATGATCTTTCAGATAGTTTTTGTTAATCTGTTCGACTTGCGTGTAGAGACCATAATCCTCAAATTTACCTGATGGATTGTCAGAGGTTTCATCCTTAACGTAGAGGTGAACAAAACTCGTTCTAGCACCCATGAGTTGAGGAATTTCTTCCATTAAATCATAGGACAACTTATTTCTAAAGCGAAGGGCTTCAGTCTGGTGTTTGTTAAGGTTAATGGTACGTTGGCCGTTCCACTCGCCCTTGTTCTTTTTAATCTTGATTTTATAGTTCTTTTGGGCGTTCTTACTTGAACTTTCCCCACGAATCTGAACACTGGCATTTGGAACGTCTTGGTCATAACCCAACTCACCAGAGACAGGACCGTCCTCGTTACCTACTTGAAGGAGCCCTGCTACTTGGTATCGTTTAACACCCATCTTTTGATAATCTTCAACAGAATATTGGTTGACCTCAGACCATGAGTGATTTTGATTTTCTGTAGCATCTCCTCGACGTACAGTCAGGTACATGGTTGTTACCTTGGTATGATCTTTATCATAGAGACTTTTTTCGTCTCTTAAGTGTACATTAGAGATATCAGTGGCCGCTTGTTTATCTACTTTTTTAGTTGTCACACCGTTTTTTGTTTGCTCCTTGGTCCCGCATGCTGTAATACCAAAGACTGTACAGAGCAACAGAACTGCTCCTAAACTTTTTTTATTCATTTCCCCCACCTCTTTTGTATGTTTTCTAAACGCTCAGTCCATTTTTCAAAATAGCCCACGTCTTTCTTAGATACCATCGCTTGGCTTCCTAAGAAATGATACTGAAGATCACTAGTGTATTTATCAATTTCCTGGCCACTTTCAATGAAAAGAACTAAGGCAGAAATCAAGAAGGGATAGCCTAAGAAAGCAGGATCTAAAAACTGAGAAATGAAACTAAAAACTACTGTCAGAATGGCAAAGTGCTTAGCTAGCTTCTTAGCTCCCTTGTAATCTGCAAAATACATCAAAAGTAAGATATTCACATTACCAACGGCATATAAACCATATGCTAGACAAAGTGTCAAAAAGTAACCTTGCATTTGATTGTTAAATCCAATCGGCAAGTAAGTAAGAGCCACACTTCCGAAGAACATAATGAAAATAGTCGCTAGCAGTTGTTTCCAAAAGACATACTTGAGCTCATTACTCATGACATCAAGCATATGGGTTTCAGCTTCCTGGATATCCGAAAGGCTTCCCTCTTCATTGTAGAGACTAAAGTAACGTCGGAAATGTGGATAGAAGGAAACCTCTACAGACATAACAAAATTAAGCGTTGACACCAAGGTCGTTAAGTAGGCTAACATGGCTGGTACGTCGTAAACAGGTGCCGTACGGAAAAATCCATCAAAGCTCTTACTAATTGGCCCAAACCAGTTAATGATGATATGGGCAAAAAGAGCCACTAGCATGTATATCCCAGTCTTTGCCAGGTCAGAAAAATAATCAAACCATTTCAAAAACTCAAAGGACATTTTGAGATTAGATGGAAAATAATCATGGATAAGGCGAACCATCCAAAACATCATACCCGCATAACCCAAACAAACACTAAAGAAGATACCATTTTTTTGATGTAGAAAAATACTAAGAAAACCTGCAACAAGAGTTACTCCAATTGCCAAAAAGAATCCTTTAATAATCTCTCTATAAGACTTAATGGCTGTCAAATAGGTAATCACGTTCCAAACCAGACAGAGCTCTCCAAAGAGTAAAACTCCCATAGCTACCTCTGCCAAACTGTGACTAGCTAAGGCTAAGTATAGGGCATACAATGGTGACCCAACAATAAGCATTAAGGAACTTGATGCATAGAAGGAAGGAATAATGGCCTCAAACTTCTTCTCATAGAGCATATCCGCAACAAAACGGGTTACCACCAGTGAAAAGAGACTAGTAATCACAAGTGAAAAGATAATAGCGTAGGTTAAGTTCGAAAGAATATAATCTCGCTCATTTTCACTGATACCTGCTACCATTGTTAAAACAACAACACCAACAGTCAGTAATATTCCCAAAAGCATAGGACCTGTATAAACAATACCGGCATAAGCGTAGGCCTTTTGTTTTGAGAAGAGACTATCCTCGTTATAAATTTTACGTAATTCAAATCCAATACCTGCCATTAAAGAGCCACCTCCTCATATAAGCGTCGGTACTGACCAATCATTTGCGGATATTGATAAATATCTTCAACACGCTTACGTGCAATCTCCCCCATTTTAAGACGTCTATCGGAATCAAGAGACATCTTCTTCATGGCTTCTGCAAGAGGTCCAGTACATGTAGGTGGCGCACAAAATCCAGCAATGCCTAGATCATCGTCCTCGCGACCTTCTAGCAACTCTCGACAACACCCGACATCTGTCGTTACACAAGGACGACTAGCCGCCATTGATTCTAAAACAGAAAGTGGCAGACCTTCAGATAGGCTGGTCAAAAGTGTAAAATCAATTTTCTTCATATATTCTCGAATATTAACACGACCAGTGAATAAGAGCTGATCTCCTAAATTCATCTTGTCAGCCAAACTATAACATTCATCCGCATAATCTTGATCATCCACACCACCCATGATATGCAGACGAACATTAGGAACTTGCTGGGCCAATTCGTAGAATGAATACAACATGGTTTTAATATCTTTGATTGGTGCCAAACGAACAACAGCTCCAATATCAATCCAACCGTCAGGTTCTTTCAAAGGAATCTGAGAAAAAGCATCGTAGTCGATACCATTTGAAATAACAAGACATTTTGCAGGATCACACCCCATATCAATCTGAATTTCCTTGGCCTTAGTAAAAAGACTCGTAATTTTATCAGCATTCTGATAAATCGCATCTGACAACATATAGAAGAAACGTACCCACTGATTTCGCATAGTAGGTAAAACCCACTTGGCACGAAGCAACTCTTCCTCACGTTCACGCGTATAAATCCCATGTTCCGTCAAGAACAAAGGCTTGTCATAGGTCAAACTTCCCAAAGTTGCAAGAATACCACCATAACCTGTAGAGATTGAGTGGTAAACATCTGCTTCAGGAGGTGGACAGGATAAAATATTTAAAAGTGGAAACAGCATAGAACGGATAGTGTGAAAAACATCTGAAAAAGATAGCTGTGTGTAGCGCTCACTACAAAGATCCTTTAAGACCTGAAAAAAGGCCTCACTACTCAAGAGATTGTTAGGAACGACCTTACCATCTTGTAACAGTTTAAACAAGACTTTCCAATCAGGTTGTTGGCAAAAAACCATATCCTTAAGCGCTTGTTTTTCCTCATCTGTAAACTGATATGGCTCTATGCCTTCTTCTTTATCTGGCACAACATAGTCCAAAAAGACTTCGTGTACTTCTACGACATTTTCAGGAAGTTCATAAACAAACTCCCCCTTTTGTTCATGCGTTGCCCCCACAACCCAAAGAACAAATTCATGCTCTTTCATTTCTGTAATATATTGATGCATCCAAGTAGAGACACCACCGTGAACATACGGATAGGACCCTTCAAGAATTAAACATATCTTCATCGGCATTTTCCCCTATTTTGCCTTATTTTAATGTAATGGTGACTGACTTATTCGTAGCCTCCAATAGGTAAAGGTCACCCGTTAAATGCGTAACCTTACCATTTTTTACCTTCTTAACCTCGTTTTGATTTAAACGAACCATAAGGTAAGCATGATCATGAAAATTCTCAAGATCAATTTTTAGGGCGTCTTTGGTATATTTTTGAGAAACTTTCAAAATACCGTAACGCTGAACAGCACCTGCTAATTCTGAACCTGTAAGATTTCTAAGCGAAGGTGACATATTGTGGACCCAACTAACTTCCTTGTCCAAAGCCTTATACATCTTTGCCCAACCCAATTCTGCACCACGATCGACATCAAGAACATCATCAGGGTGAAGGAAGTGGTTATTAACATAGTGCATATTTATTTCAGAAAAGACCGTCATCTGTGAGAAATCATCCCAAACCGCACCAGAAACAGTACGTGGCTCTTCAATCATTCCATCAGGCGACACTTCAAACTCTTGCGAATAAGTGAAATCCCCTGGGAAATAGTTACTCGAGATAGCCTTGATTTCTGGGAAATCATTAACGATTACCTCTCGTCCTTCTTTCGAAAGAATATTTGATGGTGGAACGTAGACTGATTTTTGCGCTTTAGGAAAGAGTTGGTTGACAAAACGAATCAACTCAGACAGACTAGCCTTCATAGCAGTCTTATCCTTCCAAGTCTTGTAGCTCGCATACTTTTCACCATAATTAACAGATGAAGGACTCAAAGGTTGGTGATTATAACCATGATAACCAAGCTCACCACCATTAGCCAAAAGCGAATTTCCAAAATATTTGAAACGATCTAAATCATTTTGTTGAACAATTTTACCATCTGTCTGGGCCTCATAGTTTTCAATGACCACACCTGTATGAACGATACCATACTTTTCGTGCAATTTAAGAAGGTCTGGCCACCAAACATTGGTATAAAATTCAGACACAGACATGTCGTAATCACGTTTAACGAAACGACCATCTCCAGCTGGAACAGGTGATGGGAAATCATCTATATAATAGGTAGAGCCATTGATTACCGGATAAACTGTCGCTTCAGTCAAAAGGCTATAAGAAGCGGCATAAATACCACGGACATTACGCTCATAGATTCCAAGGTTATCAACGACAAACTTCCCTTTTCCATAAGCCTTTTCCCAAATCAAAGGTGTATGTGATTCATCAGTGGTTTTCGCATAAACTTTAGCATCTTCTTCAAGAGAGACTTTTCGAGCTGACTCAAAGGGTTCTTCAATGGTGTAATTACGTCCCCCCCCAATCATGAAATCAGGATTCACATAGATTTCCTTAACTTCATCCATCTCATAGTTTGAATAACTTACACCCAGGTTATGGTCAATAGAATCAAGATTACTCTCTTTGCCCATGGTCACAGCAAAAAGTGTTTGTCCACCTTTTTCAGTCCAATCCATAAGTGGCTGAACCTGGTCTTCCATGCGAGAAAGGTCCGTTACAAGAACGACTACTTTTTTATAATCTGAAAGCGAATAGGACTCATGCTTAGCGACATCGACCAACTTGGCTCCCATACGCATATCTTTTAGAATTTGATCAAACTGTTTCCAAGCTCTTTGGCTCGTATCGTTTTCACTATCATAAAGAACCAGTGTGTCCTTGTCTAAATGTTTAACCACTGATGCCGTCGATGGCACCTTACCAGTCAGATAGGCTTCCTTATCATTAGTGGAATACCATTCTCCTAGTTTTTGGACAAAAAGTCCCAAGGCCAGACATAAAATAATGCCAACTCCCAACAAAGTTTCTTTACGAATACCCTTTTGTTTACCTAATTTCATGCCATCACCTCTTTTCCTTGCCAGAAGTTCAAGAGGTCTTGCTTGTCCTTAGATAACACAACTTGTTTCCCTTGCATTTCACGAATCATCTTCTTAAATTCAGCAAATTGACCCGTTTGATAATAATATTCTAAATACAAATAATAAACATCATCAGCATTGGATTTGATAGAAAGCTGTGTCAGATGTTTCTGTGCCAAGTCATAAAATCCAAGTGTCAATTCATTATGGATAACTCTAACTAAGTCTTTAGCAGTCGTTCCATGACTAAGCTTCTGTAAGAGGCGCTCCTCATACTCTTTGCGAAGTAATCCTTCCATCTGTTTACTAAGAAGCCCCTTAGAAAGGTAGTCTTCCATAAAGTCACAATACTCACTTAAAAGATCTAAGTCAGGTGTTCCCTCTTCGAAACGTTTCTCCAAGATGCTCAACTTCTCATCATATTGACTTGAAATTTCAGAAATAAAGGTAGTTGCATAATGGACAATTTCACTGTCCTCATTTAAACGAGCCAAATAGAGCAAATCCATAAAATGAGATGGGTCGTCATTAGCCAATCCCATCAATTGTTGACGAGCCTCCTTAGCTTTATTCAAATAAAGAGATTCTTCGAGAGGTACGATGTCTTCTTCAGCCAATTTCTTAGGACGTTGAAAAATATCGATATTTCCAAAATCAATCGTTAAGTCTTTAACCTTACTCTCAGAAGCTTCTTGGCCGCGACGGTGTCTACCAGGATTTGGCTTGGAAATCATGTGGATTAAACCCGCACCAAAGAAAGGCAAAGCAATAGGAAAGATCAAGTAAAAAATAGACAAATCTGTTTTAGCACTTCTAACAATTCTATAAACAAACGCTATAGATAGGAGGTAACAAACAGTCAAGCTACTAGTAAAAAGGACTGGAATCATTGTGCAACCCTCCCTTCATGTCTAGCTTCTTCAATAAATTCTGCCTTTTCAATAAATGAATGACTCATTTTTGCAAGGACCTCAAGCTCGTTTAGAACCTTGGTAGACATGACTTCAAATGGAACAGTCTCCACCCAGATAATAAAGGTCGCTCCAGCAATGGTCTTAATTTCCATGGCATAAGCTGGGCGATTTTCAAGCAAGGATTTATTTGCCCACACACGTCCTTGTCTAAAAGCATCGCTGATTTCTTTAAAATCTGTCAATGTCACTTGCTTCTTATCGTTATCTCCTAAAAGAAGCTCATAATGGATGGACCCACCTCCATAAAGTGATACAGGAGATTTCAAAATATCAGAAACTAAATCAAGCGTCTTTCTAAGCACTTGCTCAGCACTATCATGATCCAAACTAACAAAGTAAAAATAGGCTTTACCAAGACCGTCTTGACTTGCCAATAAAGTATTTTTAAGATCTTTATTCTCATGGAGCAATGTGTCATAGGATTGATTAAGAATAAGATAATCTTCCTTAACGGTTTCCAACTGTTTATCCAGTTGGAGCTTGTCATCTTTTTTCTTCATTTCGACAAAACCACATACTACAGCGATGAAGATATAAGCAATAAAGGCAACCCAACGGTCAGTATTATAGAGAAGAAGTTGCCAACTAGTTCCCGACAAAATTTGACTGACTGTTAAACCGATAATCGCTAATACTGCTGAGAACAAGCCATAACCCATACCTAAAACCGTACTAATCAAGACAACAAAGAGCAAGCGCAAGTCAATTAGTTGAAATTGTAACTGACCCTGAGTCATATATCTAAAAGCTTCAAAAACTAAGAAAGTAGCAACAACACCGGCTAACTTCTTGTTCCTCTTTTGCTTAACGATATTATCTACGATATTGCGAAACTTAGAAACACGCAGAGACCCTTTTCGCTGTTTTTGATAGTCTTCGTAAATATCTGGCAAGTCACGCACCAAGGCATAACGCATAAACCAAGCGAATCGATCACGCAAATCATGGTGCTTTTCAGGATCGTTATCATATTTCCTAATTCTTCTTTCCTCTAAGAAATGAACCTGCTTGTTATGGAAATATTTATCCAAAGCTTGCAAGAGCTCACCAAAAGTCAGTTGGAAAGGATCTGGAATAATAATACTTTCATAGGTGTCATTCCATCGCTCACATAATTTGTGAAGCAAATCTCCCAAGTCAGATAGACTAATAAAAGTCGCCTGACTTTGTGACGACTCCTTCAACTCCACCTGCTCATGATCATCTAAACGTACAAACAGTTTATAAAGATAATCTTCTTTATTAATAACTGAATAAAGAAAGGGACTGTGTAGAACTTTAAGGTTGACCCCAAATTCTCTAGTCCAGGATAATAAGGTATCCTTTGTTGTCGTCTGTAAACTTCTTTTCCCATCCTCAAGGATAGGACCTGTGATATAAAGTAATCGTTTGTTTTTTCTATCTTTAAAACACTCTAACAATCTGATGAGATTTTCAATCTCCCCTGAACTTTCATGTCCGTAATTGAGATATTCCGAAAGATAGATGATTTGATCATAATCATGAAAATCAAAAACGTCTTCTAATTGGTTGTTCTCATAATACTTGGTATAAACGGTGATTTTATTCTTACGAGAGTTCTTTACACCTGTATGACCAAAAATAAAAACCGCTTGATTAGGAAACGTTTTCAAAATGAAATCGTCTGTTAATCCAGCAGTATTACCAAGTATCAAAATATTCATAAACTTCTCCCCACTTTTAAGAGTGTCCCCTTAACTACACTCTCTACCCATTCTAATCATTAGTCTCAAGTATTTCCCAATACTCTTAAGACCACAATGTAATGCCTTTCTTAAGAAAGCTCTTTGAAAGCTATGTCTTCCTCCCCAATGAGTGATAACCTAACTCTCATCAGAATCTCTTTTGAAGATTCTTAAAGATTTCAAAAAATATAAGAAAAAACAAGATTATTCTAAATAAACATTAAGTAAAATTAATATTATTAAAAATAGATTAAATTGACTGATTAAATATCTTGTTATGTTGATTAGCTTCCCCAAGAAATCACAAACTAACCAGATTACCTTAGATTATCTAACACCTGTTAGACCTTATTTAAAGGTATTTTTTCTTACTCTATCAATCTAAAATGACTCTAGTTTCATATTTACATCGTCTCTCTTATTATAGCAATTTATTCTTATTTTTCAACTCCTTTCAAAGTTTTTCACCTAAAGAATTTATTTTTTGCTAGTAGTTTTTACCCTTTAATCACTCAATCCATCAGGTTTACATATGTCTGAAGTCAGAAAATTCATATTATTCATTTTCAAAACAAAAAACAGAATTCAAAAAAATTAAATTCTGTTGCTTTGATATTATTAAATTGAAAGTTATATTAAATATTTTTAAGCTTCTACAGCTGCTTTGAGGGCATCTACCTTATCCAATTTTTCCCATGGAAGATCGACATCTGTACGTCCCATGTGACCATAAGCCGCTGTTTGACGGTAGATAGGACGTTTAAGATCAAGCATTTGAATGATACCAGCTGGGCGCAAGTCAAAGAGATCACGGACAGCAGCTTCAAGTTTGCTTTCAGCAACTGTTGCCGTTCCGAATGTATCAACACGGACAGAAACTGGGTTAGCAACACCAATAGCATAAGCCAATTGCACTTCTGCTTTCTTAGCAAGACCTGCAGCTACGATGTTTTTAGCAATATAGCGAGCGGCATATGAAGCTGAACGGTCAACCTTAGTGGCATCCTTACCTGAGAAGGCACCACCACCGTGTCTTGAGTAACCACCATAAGTATCAACAATAATCTTACGACCAGTCAAACCAGAGTCCCCTTGAGGTCCTCCAATAACAAAACGACCTGTTGGGTTGATAAAGAATTTTGTCTCGTCATCCAAGTATTCGGCTGGAATAACTGCTTTAATGACTTTTTCAATGACGTCTTGACGAATTTGATCGTTAGTTGCTTCAGGATCGTGTTGCGTTGAGATAACGACTGTATCAACACGTACCGGTTGGTCATTTTCATCATACTCAACGGTAACCTGAGATTTAGCATCTGGACGAAGGTAGGAAATCTCACCTGATTTACGCAAATCCGCCAATTTTTTAACCAATTTATGCGAAAGGCTAACTGGAAGTGGCATAAATTCAGGAGTTTCATCAATAGCGAAACCAAACATAAGACCTTGGTCACCGGCTCCAATAAGATCTAGTGGATCTTGGTCACCAGTTCCACGAACCTCAAGTGCTTCATTGACACCCTGAGCAATATCTGGAGATTGTTCGATCAATGATGGGTGAACCCCAACAGATTCTGCTGCAAAGCCGTATTCTGCATTGTTATAACCAATTTCAGCGATAGTATCACGAACCACACGGTTAATGTCCACATAAGCTGTTGTAGAAACCTCACCGAAAACATGGACAGAACCAGTGTAAACAGCTGTTTCTGCTGCTACATGGGCGTCTGGATCTTCTGCTAAAATCGCATCAAGAATGGCATCTGAAATTTGGTCTGCAATTTTATCTGGATGTCCCTCAGATACTGATTCAGACGTGAAAAGTTTACGTTCTGACATATAAAATGTCCCCCTTTTAATATGAAAAATAGTATTAGATAGAACAGATTTGACCGTCTCCTAATAGGTAAAACGCTATACTCCTAATAGAGTTAGACGCCGTTAAAAAGTTACAAAGAACCAACAGCCAACTCTAGGATGACCGTTGCCTTATCGGGACTTAATAACTACTGTCCATTATATCATGTTTTTTCAGTCTAGTCATATAGTTATTTATTATCAAGCCTTATCAATAATTTATAGTGAGCATTTTACCATCTTTTGTATTATACTTAGGATATGAAAACTTATGAACACGTTTATGAAATCTTATCGAAGAGTCCTGATTTTGTGACGGGAGAGAGCTTGGCTAAAAGCCTTGGTGTCTCACGGACAGCCATTTGGAAGGCAATTCAAACACTTCAAGAACAAGGAATTGATATTACGAGTGTCCGCAAGAAAGGCTACTATTTAGAAAAGGGAGATATTCTTCTTCCTCAAGACATTTCTAAACAACTTAACATTCCAGTCTACTTTAATCCAGATTCTAACTCTACCCAACTTGATGCTAAACATGGCATGGAAAAGAATAATCCGACGCCCGCACTTTATCTGGCATCAAGTCAAAAATCGGCTAAAGGACGGTTCGATCGTCACTTCTTTGCCAGTTCACAAGGTGGTATCTACATGAGTATCCACTTAAAGCCAAACTGTCATTTTGCCGACCTACCACCTTATACCATGATGGTGGCAGCAGCTATTGTTAAAGCTATTCAGCGTCTAACCGGCATCAATACAGAAATCAAATGGGTTAATGACATCTACCTCAACAACAAAAAAATGGCTGGTATCCTTACCGAAGCCATTAGTTCTATCGAATCTGGTCGCATCACAGATGTCATTATCGGGGTTGGGCTTAACTTCTCAATCAGTGATTTTCCTAAAGAGTTAGCCAATAAAGCTACTAGCCTTTTTACTTCTGAAAAACCAAGCATCACACGAAACCAGCTTATTTCAGAAATTTGGAAGCTCTTTTTAACCATTCCAACTAGTGATTTGGTTAAAGTCTATAAAGAAAGGTCCCTCGTTTTAGACAAACAAGTGACCTTTGAACAAGCTGGAAAGACTTATACTGGTGTTGCTAAAGAAATTGGCGACAAGGGCCAACTTCTCCTTCTTACTGATGATGGTCAGGAAAAATGGCTGAGTGCTGGTGAAGTGAGCCTTACTTCTTGGTAGACTTGTCGGCTGCACGCGCAATTCGTGAAACAACATAGGTTGTCCAAAAACGACGAAACAATAAATAACCAAAAAAGGCTGTAAAAAAGTAATAGCCGTGCTGTAAACTGTAATTAAAACAAACCGTTTCAAAAATAGTTTCAAGCGTAATAAACAAAATTTGTTGAATCATAAGATTATTATATCAATAGATAGAGCCTAGGACAAGCAGTCTAGGCTCTTTTCATTTTTACAAGGATAAACCTTCCAAATATCAGCTTCAGCAATCAAACAAATAATACTGGGTTGCCTCTCTATCTAATTACTAGACTTAGACCTAAAAAGGTCCACTGGAATGTACTAACCCCAAAGTTAGGGTTTTTCTGTCTAACTTTTGGGGTGCAAAGTATAGTTTGTCCATTTACGGTCATTTTTCCTTCGGTAAATCTTCTACCTTAACAAAGTCAATGCGTCGGCTATCAAAGTCTTTTTGGTTAAAAATGGGGTGGATATATAATCCCACTTCAGCTAATTCGTCTCCGTAATAGCATTGCTCTGTTTGTTGGCAATAGTAGAGACTGCTTGCTTCTAAGCCCTTAACTTTTAAAATTTGTAGAGGTGGAGCCGCATGACTAAGGACCGTTGTATAAATCACCATAGCCTGATTTTTGTCTTGTGATACCAACTGCCAAGCACAAGCATTGGTCTCAAAAGGACTAGTCAATCGTGTAAAGGTTCCATACTGAAGGAGCTGACGATTCTTCTTATAGAAGGCAACTTGGTCTTTAATGATTGCTTTTTCTTTTGAACTTAACTGTCTTGGATCTAATTCATATCCAAAGGCTCCTGTCATGGCAATATTAAAGCGAGTCTCCATGCTGGTTATACGCACATTTTGATGATTAGGTACAGCAGACACATGGGCGCCCATGCTGGAAACTGGATATGCCAAGCTAGTACCGTATTGAATTTTTAGGCGGGCAATAGCATCGCTATTGTCACTAGTCCAAATTTGCGGCATGTAGTGGAGTATGCCCATATCAAAACGGCCACCGCCACCAGAACAGCCCTCAAAGAGGATATGAGGAAAGACTCTTAGTAAATGCTCGAAAATCCGGTAAAGATTTAATACATATCGATGAGCTACCTCGCCATGATTGCTAATATTTCCAGTCGCATAAATGTCACTGAGATAACGGTTCATATCCCACTTGACATAGGAAATATCCACTGTCCTTAAAATCGTTGACAAGGTTTCAATCACATAATCGGTGACGTCATCACGACTAAGGTTTAGGACAAATTGGGAACGACTGGTCGCAGCCTCATACCCTGGATGATGAAGGTACCAATCAGGGTGAGCTTCAAAAAGTTGACTAGACCGTGAAATCATTTCAGGTTCGAACCACAAACCAAAGTCTAAATTCTTACTCTTAGCATAGGTAGCTAGGGCCTGCAAGCCACCCTGTAGCTTGTCCTCGTTGACAAACCAATCTCCTAAAGAAGTTTGGTCGTCTTCTCGCTGTCCAAACCAGCCATCATCAAGGACAAAGAGCTCCATCCCCAGTTGACTGGCCTCATCCATCAAGCCTTTGATGCTATCTGTATCAAAATCAAAATATGTGGCTTCCCAGTTATTGATAAGAATAGGACGTTCCTTATCCTTCCATGTTCCTCGTGTCAAATGCTTATGTACTACTGTACGGAAAATCTGGGACATCCTGTTAAGGCCTTGGTCTGAATAAACCATTACAACTTCAGGAGTGGTAAAAGACTCTCCTGCAGGCAAATGCCAAGCAAAGTCATAACCATTAATTCCCATAGTCAAGCGGACTTGCTGGTATTGGTCTACTTCGAGTGTTTCTTCGTGATTACCTGAGTAGACTAAGGCAAAACCATAGGCCTGCCCCTGATTCTCAGTCGTATCATTCTTAACCAAGGCAACAAAGGGATTTTCCTGATGGCTACTTGTTCCACGCTTACTGTCAAAGGTATGTATCCCTCGAACGAGAGGGTCCCTCTGCAATTGACGTTCATTACCCCAAGCACCTGGTAGATGGATAGATTCCCATTTGTCCGCTGGAAAATCCAGACTAAGACTAGAAATTTTGTGAATAACCACCTCATCCCTGCTCTCCTTGACCACGATATGACTACGGGTAATAACAGATAGCTTATCAAAAATACTGTAACGTAGGTGGAGAGCTAGCTGGCGATACTTATCTTTAAGGCAGATGTCCAAAGTCTCAACAAGATTTTCCTCTGAAGCAAAGGTCGCAGGAAGCCCTCTCAAGTCAGGCTTGCCTTTATAAATTTCGTAAGAATCATAGCGAAAATCAGTTTGATGAGAGCCATCCGCCCCTGCTATATCAAGGCTTGGTACCCGAAAATCACCACCACCAAAACTACTGATTTCCTGTAAAAGGGTATCTCTAGAGTAGACACGTTTCTTGTCCTCCTCAAAGTTAAAGGAGAAAGAGCGCTCAAAGCGGGGGTAGTGACGCCCACCGTGATAACCTGAAACAGCCTTACCATAATAAAGTTGGGCTAAAAGTCCCTTTTCCTCCACACCAATAATATAGGAAACCTGACCGTTGGTCAGATGAAAAATCTTCTTATCGGCATCAAAATAAATCATATCAACTCCTAAATCGTCAACTCATAGATTGTCATGTCGAGTTCAGCATCTGCCCCTTCAATCACTGTATAGACCTGCTCATCTCCTGGGAAGATACGGCTTGAAGCTACTTCCTGCCCACCATTTACAAAAATCTCTAGGGATGAGCGATCCAGATAAATATCCAAATCAAGTTGCTGACCCAAATCCTCCAAAAGCACGCGCTGATTGCCATACTCCTCTGCTAGAGGAGCACCTGCCTGGCTACGGTCTAAAATAATCTCTTTTCTATCGTAATCTAAGATCAATTTGGTTCCCAAACGACCATCTTGACTGGCTGCAAGTTTAATCACCACTTGCCCTCTTTCTTCCGCCTTGGTCACTGAAAACTGAAGATTAGTTTTAAAACCAGTCATGAATACCTTGCCCTCTGAAGCATTAATATTTTCAGACAATATTTCTTTACGATAATTGTCCAATTCCGGCAAAGGTTTTTGAATCAACTTGTCTCCATCTAAGAAAAGCTCACGTGGCATCGTCAAGCAACCACAATAAGCATAGTCTTCTGTTGGGTAGTTAATTTCTGGTAGCCCCATCCAAGAAAAGAGAATTGTACGACCGTCAGCCTGCATGACCTGGGCTGCATAAAAATCAAAGCCTCGATCAAGCTCCACAAAATTTTTCTGATCGGTCAGCTGCAAATTTTCCTTATCTATGTGATTCCCCACCACATAACCCGTCTGATAGATATTGTGGTAATTATTGCCCTCTGGTGCTAGTCCTTGAGGGGAAAAGAGGAGAATCCCCTTATCGTCCATTTCAAAATAGTTAGGACACTCCCACATATAACCAAAATCCTGGTAAGGAGTCCCCACTTCACCTAGAATAGACCAGTCAAAGCCATTAAGCGAGTGCATGACCAGACTTGTACCAGTATTGTCTTGACGTTGGGCACCAATAACTGCATAATAATGACCATCTTTCTTCCATAGTTTTGGATCCCGGAAATGATCCGTGTAACCTTCTGGGTAACCGATAATAGCTGGTGGTGTCACCTTAGAGAGATGACCTGCCTTATCCATGAGCGCCACAACTTGATAAGGGATTCGCTCGTTATTGGCATCACGAGTATTACCAGTATAAAAGATACGCATAACATCGCCGTCAGCGATGGCTGATCCTGAGTAAGCTCCATGGGTTTCATAGATAGTATCTGTCTGCAAGCCCACTCCTGCGTCTTCCCAAGTAATCATGTCATATGACACCAAATGATACCAGCCTTGAAACCAGCTATCCTCGCTATAAGTGAGAGGGCTCCATTGATGAAAGAGATGATATTTCCCATCAAAGAAACAAACACCATTAGGATCGTTAACATAGCCCATGTCCCCTTCCACATGGAAGCTTTGACGATAAGGCGACACTGCTACACAATCAGCCAATGATGCTGTTAATTGAGAAGGAATATCACGGTATTGATGATATTTCTTCATGTGATATTAATCCTTTTCTTTCCAGAATTTTGCAAAGACGACTGTTAAAACAGCACCTGTAACAATGGCAATCAAGTGAGCAATAATGTAGTTAAGATGGCCATGATTTGCCCCATCTACGATAGTGAAACCAGGAATAGCTGTCGCACCAAAACCAACTGCGGTCAACTTAGACAGGTAAACATAACCACTTGCAATAGCGCCTGCGATACAGCCAGCAATCAATGGGTAACGGTATTTGACAGTCACACCAAAGAGAGCAGGCTCAGAAATCCCGAATAGAGTTGAAGTGAAAGCTGAAACGGCCATTGATCGTTTGTTATTGTCCTTGTGATTAAGGAAGAGATACCCCAGTACTGCACCACCTTGCCCCATCATGGCAACAGATAAGAGCGGATTGAGGAAATCACGACCTGTATCTTGCAGCAACTGAGTCTCGATAGCCCCGAAGGTATGGTGAAGACCCGTAATAACGATAATTTGTTGGATTCCACCAAAAATCATATAACCAAAGATACCCAAGTGTTCAACCATCCACAATAAACCTTCTGTCAATCCAAATCCCATAGAACGACCAACTGGACCAATAATGGTAAAGAGCAAGAATGACGAGATCAAAATGGTCAACATAGGAGATAAGACAAACTTAAGCATATCAGGCAAAATTTTGTTAAATTTCTTATCTAGGAAGGCAACGATGTAACCAATTAGAAGGGCAATGATAATCCCGCCTTGGAAGCCAACTAGCTCAACATTGAAGCCAAAGACATTAGCAATTTCTGCTTGAGCTGTTCCACCTGCTACTGCATAGGCATCTGACAAGTTTGGGTGAATCATAACAGCTCCAATAGCCAAACCAAGGGAAGCACGCCCTCCAAAACGTTTGGTCGCTGAGTAAGCTACAATCATTGGTAAGAGCGCAAAAATTCCTGATGAAGCAATGCTGACAATACGATTGAAACCAGCTAGGCCAGGAATATGCTCAACGATGGACTTGGCCCCAAAGAGGTCCTTGGTCGTTAAGAGTGATGACAATCCCATAAGAAGCGCTGCAGCCAAGATACATGGCATAATTTCAATAAAGACATCTGACAAGGCCTTCATAAAACGCTGCAAAGGATTCTGGTGATCCTGACTAGACTCATCATCAATCTTACTATCACTATTAATACCAATATAGCTTGAAAATTCGTCATAGATATTATTGACCAGACCAGCGCCAAAGATCATCTGCAACTGATCACCCGCTACGAAAACCCCCTTAACTAGACGGATATTTTCCAAGCCTTCCATGTCAGCTTTTTTATTATCCTTTAGGACCAAACGCAAGCGAGTGGCACAATGTGTCACGTGAGAAATATTGTCACGCCCACCAACTAATTTTTCAATTTGTTCACTGATGTCTTGATATTGAGCCATCTGAACAACCTCCTTGTTTGTTTTACTTAATTATAGTTTACTCTTTCAATTAGTTAAAATAAATGGTAAAATGTAGACAAGATCAGTCGATTTGTAGGAAGATTTTATGAATTTTTTATTTAACAATACCAATACCAATCCCTATCTAAGTGTGTATACAGTTGGTTATGAAGAAACCCAACCCTCCCACAGTTATGGCCCTGCCGTTCGAAGTGGTTATATGTTGCATTATATCTACAAGGGCAGAGGTACCTTTACCTGTCAAGGCAAGATTTACAACCTAAAGGCAGGAGACTTTTTCTTTATCTCACCACAAGCTACTATCCAATATCAGGCCCACGAAACAGATCCCTGGGCCTACTACTGGTTTGGCTTTCGTGGAGATTTAGCCCAACACTACCTCAAAGATACCGCCATTTCTAGCAACAATCCTGTCTTTTCTGATAATGACCCCATCAAGAGTCTCATGAACAAGCTAATTGAAATTTCTCTAATTTCTGAAAATAATGACATCATGCTCAATGCTTGTCTTTTGGAGATCCTCAACCAACTCAATTTAGACTTTCCTTCCCAAAACAAAAAGGTGACCCAAGCTACCCACAACCTCATCGTTGCCAAAGCTATTAGCTTTATGACCAATAACTACGAAACCAATATCCGTATAACTGACATCGCCAATCACCTTGCTATCGACCGCACCTATCTCCATCGCCTCTTTGTACAGGAAATCGGGCAAGCTCCCAAAACCTTCCTCACCAATATTCGCCTTCGTAAAGCCAAAGAACTCCTCAGAAGTACCAAACTCCCCATCAAAAATATCGCCTATTCAATCGGTTTTGAAGATAGCGGTAATTTTTCCAAACTTTTCAAGCACGAATTTGGCATGAGTCCTGGGGATTTTAGGAAAAAGTTGACTTAATATATACTGACCCCAAAAAGTTAGACAAATAATTTAAGCAAAGGATTTAGTTCTGTATTGTACAGGACTGAGTCCTTTTCTACCATTTGTCAAGCATGTCAAGGCATTTGATAAAAAATAGATCGAATTCCATAGTCAAACTAAGGAATTTGTCTATTTTTGAACTAAGGTTCAGTGTAAAAAGTGTACGCAAAAACAACGC